>CAZVTW010000219.1:0-9254 GCA_964629805.1 uncultured Bacteroidales bacterium
GTTGTTGGATATAAATTATTGTATAATCAAATATTCGGAAGTTTTATCACTCATCCCGCAACGCCTCCACCGGATTTTTTCTCGCTGCCCTCCAGCTCTGCCAGCTCACCGTCAGCAACGTAATTCCTAACGCTATCAATCCAGCCAAAGCAAATATCCACCAGCTTATTTCGGTTTTGTAGGCAAAGTTTTCGAGCCATTTATGCATGGCAAACCAGGCAATGGGGCAGGCAATGATAAAGGCAATAATAACCCATTTCACAAAGTCAGCATTAAGCATGGCTAATATCTCATGTGTTTTGGCTCCGTTTACTTTGCGGATGCCGATTTCTTTGGTATGCTTATGGACATAAGAAAGCGACAGGGCAAATATTCCCATCACCGTGATTATTATCGTAAGAAATGTGAAATAAGCTATAATTTTTGAGGTATTTGCCTCTTTTTTATACCAATTGTTTACTGTGGTATCTACAAAATTTATTTCAACCGGTTTCCCGTTGGAGAACTGTTTATATTGTTTTTTAATTTGTTGTAATATTTGAAGTGTATTGTGTGGTGCAATTTTTATAAAAACAGTAAATGCAGGCATTTTAGGAGACATTTGGAAAATAATGGCGGGCCCGATACCTTTTTTCAATGAATTTTAATTGAAATCTTCTGCTATTCCTAAAATTGGTAATGTTTGATCATAGTACTTGAAATCTTTGGGTTTATTACCAAGTTCCAGATTTTTTATGGCTGTTTCGTTCAGGTATACCCCTTTTTTTGAATAAGCCACTCCTGTAGGTATAATATTTATATCCATCATTTTAATAAATGCTGAATCAAAATGAAATTGCTGGAAACTTACAGGTTTGCCTTCATGGACAAATGATTGGTTTTGCCCTCCTTCAAGCGGGTTCCACCGTAAGAAGGATACATCTTTTATACCTGCTATTTTTTTTAACTCATTTCTGAAAGCGTCTCTATGTTTTGCCTCAATATAATTATGAAACCAGATAATATTTTCCTTATTAAAACCCATATCTTTATTCTGCATAAAATTAGTTTGCTTGCTTATCAACCAGCTACACATCAACAATACGATAACCACAATATACTGAAATGATACCAAAGCTTTTGAATATAAATTTGACTTATTAACTTTAAATGTTCCTTTAATAACATTTACCGGATTGAACCCAGTGATTACCAAAGCAGGAAATAATCCTGAAATAATCCCGACACCTATGATTATTAATAATATAAAACCTAAAGATGTTAAAGGAAAATATTTTGTTACGTCCATATTGGTTTCAAGAAGATTATTAAATACGGGCTGGGCTAAGGGACATAACAAGACCGCGATAATGGCTGCAATAAAAATCAGAAAAACAGATTCTGATATTGAATACCATATAATCTGTATCTTTGAACTGCCCATTATTTTTCGTACAGCCATTTCTTTTCCCCTGGCAGCAGATTGTGCCATTGTTAGATTCGTATAATTAATAATGGCCAATATCAAAATAAATGCTACAATAGCAGTTAAAACGCTTAAAAGGGTTTTGCTGTTTCTTTTAACTCCGGGCATTTCGGCATCGCTAAAGTATATATCTGTTAGTGGTTCAAATGATACCGTTTTTACCCTTTCTTGCTTATACATCCAATGATTGCGTTTTAAAAAATCTAATACCTGCGGTGTTTTAGATTGTATATCAGCATTCTTATTTACAAGAAAATAAATACCAAAGGAGTTATTATTATAGGTGGTTAACAGTTCAGGATATTGCCATATATCTGCCAATACCGGGAAATTAATTATTGCATCAGGCTTTTTAAAATGGGTGTTATCAGGAAAATCTTCCATGATACCGGTAACAATAAATTCTTTGTCGTAAAAAACAACTTTTTCTCCTAAAACTGATTGGTCTTGAAACATCTTTTGAGCAAATGATTTTGAAATAACAATTGAGTTCTTGTTTTTTAATACTTCTGTTTTATTTCCCCGAAATAATTTAAAGGAAAACATGGTAAAAAAAGAGGAATCAACCAATAAATGGTTAAATTGAATTTGTTTGTTTTTCCATTTTATAATATTTGTTTGTTCAAAAACAGCAGTAAAACTTTCAATTTCCGGGAACATATTCTGTAAGTCTACTCCAACTTTATAAGCAAAAACGCAGTTACCCCCTTCACGGTAAAGACGGTAAATGTTATCCTTATTTTCATGAAACTGATCAACAGCGTATTCATGATTAATATAATTACTAAGTAATATAATAAACATTAATGAAATAGCAAATCCAGCTATTGTTATTGTAGTATATAATTTGCTTTTCTTTATGTGTTTGATTATCAGATTTATATTTATAAACTTCATGGCTTTTTGATTATAATACTTTACTTTTTAAATACTTATATAATTCATTTATGCAAACTCGCGGGTGTATTTTTTATAGCACATTTTCATGCAATGATTTGCTTTTTGTGCTTTCACTATGCTTTGATGATTCTATATCGTGGTCTTCAGCACCTTATGAATGTTTTCCGTCACAATCTGTCCGTCAAACAAGTTGATGATGCGGTGTGCAAACTCGGCATCCCGCTGGTTGTGCGTTACCATGATAATGGTTGTGCCTTCCTTGTTCAGCTCCCTGAGCAGGTTCATCACTTCCAGCCCGTGTTTGGAGTCAAGGTTACCCGTGGGCTCATCGGCAAGGATGATTTTGGGGTTTGCCACCACAGCCCTGCATAGTGCCACGCGTTGTTGTTGCCCGCCGGATAACTGTTGCGGGAAATGCTTTTTCCTGTTGCTGATCTTCAAG
Source organism: uncultured Bacteroidales bacterium (assembly GCA_964629805.1). Lineage (GTDB taxonomy): Bacteria > Bacteroidota > Bacteroidia > Bacteroidales > CAZVTW01 > CAZVTW01. The sequence goes on from CAZVTW010000219.1 coordinate 2,808, forward strand.
CGTTCCATGATGGCATTTACCTTTTGTTTTCTCGATTTGGCGCTTTCCTTTAGATAGATCAATGGAAGCTCAATGTTTTCAAACACATTGAGTTCATCAATCAGGTTAAAACTCTGGAACACGAAGCCAATATTTCCCTTGCGTAAATTGGTGCGCTTATTCTCCTTGTATTTTGAGACTTCTATGTCATCAAAAAAATATTTTCCGCCTGTAGGATTATCCAGCAAGCCGACAATATTCAACAAGGTAGATTTTCCGCAACCCGACGGGCCCATCACAGCCACAAATTCGCCTGCTTTTACTTCAAGAGTTACTTTGTCAAGGGCTGTTGTTTCAACCTCTTCGGTGCGGAATACTTTTGAGAGTTCTGTTGTTTTTATCATGTTACATTTATTTTAAGTTAAACCATTAGTAATGTGATTGTTGCGTAGCGCATAGCGTAAAGCGTTTAGTGTATGGCTTATTGCGCTTGGTGTTATAGCTTCATTGTTTCCTGCGCTATGTGCAATATAATTAATTATCTTCATATTTTTTTATTGCTCTATTCATTATTTTCTTATTTTAAAGGCTTTATACGCTATACCCTATGCTTTTTATGCCAGGCACTTTGCTCCATGCCTCTTTTTACTACCTAAACACCACCTTATCATTATTACCAAATATCTCATAATTCGACACAATCACCTTTTCGTCCGGCATCAAACCGTCCAGTATCTCATAATATTTTGGGTTTTGCCTGCCAATTTTTATAGGACGTTTCACCGCAAATTCACCCGAGGGATCAACTACAAATGCCCATTGTCCGCCGGTTGACTGGAAGAAACTGCCACGTGCCAGTTTAATGCTTTGCTTTGGGAGCCCCATTTGCAGTTTGATATGATAGGTTTGTCCTGTTCTGATGTTTTCAGGCTGTTCTCCCATAAATACCATATCAATAATAAAATGTCCTTCGCGAACTTCCGGATATACCTTTTTTACTTTTAATTCATACTTGTTGGTGTCCCGCTCAAAATAACCTGTTAAGCCGGTTTTTATCCTGTCAATATAGTGTTCATCAATTGCTGCTTCAATTTTAAACGAGGTAAGTACATTGATCTGTCCGAGTCGCTGCCCCACAGCTACAGACTGCCCGATCTCAGCATTCAGCATACCCAATTGCCCTTCAACGAGTGCTTTAACATTAAGATTCTTAAGGCGCCTGTTAACCAATTCCAGGTTCTTTTGCATATTGTCCAGGTTCATCTTCAATTGTTGTGTTTGCACTTTCCTGAATAGTGAATCCTGTTTTTTGCGTTCCCGGAAAAGTTCTAATGACTGCTGCTGTAATTCATAAGCTTCCTTTGATTGTAAAAAATCTTCTTTCGCGATTAGCTCTTCTTCATATAAAGCCTTGTTTTGTTCGTAGGTACGTTTTTTCTCTTTTAGCGCATATTTGATTTGCAACAGGCTTTTCTCAATATCCAGTTTCTGTTGTTCCATCTTTATCTGCACTTCCCGTAAAAAGTTGCTCTTTTCTGCCAATTGGGCTTCACTGTTCAGTATGCTCAGGTTTAAATTGTTATTGCTTAATCTAAGGATCACATCACCTCTTTCGACCATCGTACCTTCTTCAATCATTATTTCCTCAATCCGGCCACTTTCAACAGCATCAAGGTATATGGTAGAGATTGGTGCAACCTGTCCGGTGATACTGATGTAATCATTGAACCTGCCCTGTAACACTGTTTCAATGCTTAGCTTATCTTTTTCCATCCTTACAGTTTTTACAGGATCACGAAAAAGTGTGATCAGGATAACGGTTATAATGATTATCCCACCAATGATATATTTATAGTATTTTGGCTTTATCCATCGCTTATCTTCTATGATCTTGTCCATGCCCATTGCCTTCTGTTTTATTTATTATTTATGATATTTTTCCTTCCATAAAAAACTTGACTGTCTCCATTTTCAAAAACAACTGCAGGGATGTCCTCAAAGCCTCAGCTTCGGCATTTGCCATCTCATTTTTAGCTACAGTATAGGTGATGATATCAATTAGCCCTTTTTCCAGCTTTTTTGATGCTGTTTGGGATGCCAGCCTTTTTGCCTTCAATTGTTTATTTGCAGCATCATGTTCACTTTTTGCTGTTTCAAGATCAGTAATTGCTTGTTTAACTTCATTCTCAATGGTTATTAATTTTTGATTCAGTTTGTTTTTAGCTATTTCCAGGTCTATCTCCGCCTCTTGTGCCCGTTGCTTGTAATAAAACCCGTTAAAAATGGGAATGCTTAAGGATGCGCCGACATATTCGCTTAGGTTATTTTTAATCTGCCGGCTGTATGGTGTAAAGTTTCCCTGGTTATAACCTTTGTAATAGTCGGTGGAAATTCCGGTATTTAATGTTATTGTGGGAAACATATCTGCCTTTATGGCTTTTAAGTTTTTTTGGGCGGCATTCAGCTGATATTCTATTTTTTGAACCCCAGGTAATACAGTTAAAGCCGAATCAACAACTTCCTGAGTTGATAAATGGTCAGATATGCCGATTGATAACTGTGGTTTTTCAATTTGAAATGTTGTGTCAACAGGCATATTCATATATTCCATTAACAAAAATTTAGCCTGGTTGATGAATCCCCTGTTTTGTATAAGTTGAAAACTGTCGGCAGCAATCTGTGCTTCTAATTGTATGACATCGCTTCCTGCTTTTCTGCCAAGCTCATGCATTTTCTTTGTCTTTTTATATTCAAGCAGCGATACAGATAATTTGTTTTTCAGGATTTCATTTAATTCTTCATACATCACCAAATCAACGAAAGCATTCAGCACAAGAAAAGCAAGCTCGTTTTTATGTGATGCTGCGGCTTTCTGAGAAACAAGATAATTATATTTGCTGAATTTTAATTTGTTGATGTTTGAAAAGCTGTTAAATATTTTTACTGATGAAGAGATGCCATAGTTGTTATAAATGTTTTGTTCATATACTATATCATAGGTGTTCTGGTCAATAGATTTCCCAAAATACATGCGGGCAGAAGATCTTGCATTTAAGGAGGGGAAAAAACTGTATTTTGCATTTCTATAATCCAACATTTGTTTTTTGCTATTAAGCATATTGTTTTTAACTTCCAGGTTATGTTCCAAAGCATACGAGATACAATCTTTCCAGTCCCATGTTTTTGCTAATGCACCTATGGAAAATGTTAACGATAAAATGATATGTAAAAACAGATTATACATGTGAAATAATTTATTTTTTGTTTTGCAATTCTTGTGCCAACTTGTGTAACAATCATTATAACAGCAATATATAATCAATCTGTAACCTTGGCGTGTAAATAAAATTGACAAAAGGGTGTAAAAAAATTATACAGTTTATTGTTGGTTAAGGCGATTAGATGTAAATTTATATCCGGATAAATAATTTATGATGTACTTATGTATAGGCACAAAAGAGGATGTTTTTGTACCTATATAAAAGGATAAAATAGTCTTACTATGCAAGCAGGGAATATCCTCATTGTTGATGATAATAAGAATGTCTTACAGGCGCTTGAATTGTTGTTACAGGATGAATTTAAAACCGTAAAATGTATTAATAAACCGGATGCATTGCCAACCCTGGTCAAGTCCGGGGATTTGGATGTGATATTACTGGACATGAATTTTAAGGCAGGCGTAAACACAGGTAATGAAGGAATCTTCTGGCTCAATGAAATGAAGAAAATTAGTAAAGATATTGAAGTAGTGATGTTTACTGCTTATGGTGATGTTGAGCTGGCTGTAAAAGCCATTAAAAAAGGTGCCTGCGATTTTGTAACCAAACCATGGGATAATGAAAAATTGATAGCCACTTTAAAATCTGCCTATAAACTGCGGCAATCAAGTCTGAAAGTAGATGAACTTACCCGTAAAGAGGTCGCCTTAAAAAAAGAAATCAACAAAGAACAACGGATATTGATTGGTTCTTCCAAGCCCATGCTTAAAGTAAGGCAGTTGATTAACAAAGTGGCAAGAACCGAAGCTAATGTTTTGCTTACCGGCGAAAATGGAACAGGGAAGGAAGTGATAGCGCGTGAGATACACAACCAGTCTTTAAGAAACAATGAATTGTTTGTTACTGTTGATATCAGCTCTATTCCCGAAACATTGGTTGAAAGTGAACTATTTGGACATAAGAAAGGAGCTTTTACAGATGCTAAAGAAGAACGCACCGGCAAATTTGACCTGGCACATAATGGTACTTTGTTTCTGGACGAAATAGGGAATATTCCGCTAAAGGTCCAGCCCAAGCTTTTGGTGGCATTACAAACAAGGACATTTATGCCTTTAGGTTCAAATAAAGAACACACTGTTAACATACGGCTTATCAGCGCTACCAATAATGATATTGAAAACATGGTGAATGAAAACACTTTAAGGCAAGACCTGTTGTACAGGATCAATACCATCCGTATTGACATACCTCCTTTGCGCGAAAGGGTTGAAGATATAGAACTACTGGCTAACTATTTTTTGAAGAAATATACACAAAAATACAGAAAACCAGTACTAAAACTGGGCAGCCTGGCGCTTAAAAAGCTGCAAAAATATCACTGGCCAGGAAATGTGAGGGAATTGGAGCATACCATTGAACGAACAGTAATCTTAAGCGATACAAATACTATTACACCGGATAATTTCTTTTTTAAAAATACTTCATCACAAAAAAACAATTATCCACAAACCCTGGATGAGATGGAAAAAAATCTGATCATTGATGCACTAGATAAACATAATGATAATTATTCTGCAACAGCCCAGCAATTAGGCATCACACGTCAAACGTTGTACAATAAGATGAAAAAATATAATGTCTAAAAGCTTGTATTTACATATTATCCTGTATGTGGTAATTATCGCATTAACCTGTTTGGGCACATGCATTATGTATTTTCAGCTCAATAATATTCCGGTAATGATATTCGGTATGCTGGGATTAATCATTGAAGTATCTCTAATGATTCGTTATTTGAATAAGACCAACCGTCGGCTTGCTTATTTTGTTGAATCCATAAAAAGCGAGGATACATCTGTTAAATTTCCAAAGGATATAAAAAATAAACCCGTAATTGACCTTTATAAGAATTTGCATAAGTTGAATGACATCTTACGTGATACAAAAATAGCCAGTCAATATAATGAGAATTTGCTTAAAACCCTGTTTGAGTATTCATACACTGGATTTATCATCATTGACGAAAGCGGTGAATTTGAAGTGATGAACAGCGCTGCGCGTAAATACTTGAATGTAACATATACATCAAACCTGAAAAGATTGAAACAAAATGATCAGCGTCTTCATCACCTGATAACAACAATGTCGCCCGGAGAGGTTAAAATACACCGCATAGCCAGGGACGAGGAACATTTTGACTTGTCAGTATCAACTTCAGATATCCGATATTATAATAGAAAATTTAAGATTGTCTCCATGCAGGATATTGCCAAAGAGATGGATAAGCAGGAGTTAGAATCATGGCACAAGCTGTTCCGTGTAATCACCCATGAAATCATGAACAGCATTGCGCCCATCACTTCACTTTCCAATACTTTATCAAAGTTATATACCAGTAATAACGGACATAAATCACCTGAAGCGGTTAGCCAAAAAATGATAAAAGATACAGTTAACGGGCTAAAGGTAATTGATGACATGAGTAATGGTTTATTGAATTTTGTACAGAATTACAGGCAGCTAAGCAAGTTGCCAAAACCGAAAATCAAAAAGATCGTCATCCATACATGGCTGACCCATCTTAAAACATTGATTCTCGAGATGATAAAAGATAATGATATAAAATTGGACATCACAGCAACCAATAATTGCAAGGTAGTTTATGGTGATGAGAGTTTACTGAACCAGGTAATGCTGAATTTGGTTAAGAATTCCATTGATGCAACGGAAAGTTCAGCCAACAAAGCCATAGAGATTGATGTCTATCTGGCTGCTAATGGCCGCACTGTCATTAGTGTAAGCGATAATGGTAAAGGGGTATCAGGCGAAGATTTGGATAAAGTCTTTGTGCCTTTCTTTACCACAAAAGAGAATGGCAATGGCATAGGCATGAGTTTGTCTAAACAGATTGTGAATATGCATGGCGGCACGATAACTGTCCAGTCAGAGGAAAATAAAGGAACGAGGGTATTGGTGTTATTATAGATACTGGTTTTGTGGTAATTTCTAATTTTTTAACAGGTATTTTGTGCTGGATGTCAATCGTGTAGTGTACTGCTGAAAGTCCATGGGTAATAGGGGAGTGAGAAGCAGGACAGTTGTAGTTTGAAAATATTGGGTTGCGCTGCGATTTTCAGGAGTGCGAAAGAAAAACGAAATAGCCCCTAATAGCTATCCGGTTTATGCATTAATGTATATTCCAAAAGTTCAGCTCTCCTATTCCCGCGGGGTCAATAATTGTTCCATT
>CAZVTW010000220.1:0-9223 GCA_964629805.1 uncultured Bacteroidales bacterium
GCTAAATTTGTGTGTTTTTGTGATTTAAATAATCGTGTGAACGGTTACAAAATTTCTTTACATGCAAAAGCGGGCATTAATTCTTGACAATATCCCCGAACTGGAAAGAGAATCGTTTATCAAACCGGTTGCAGCTTACCCGTTTATTTGGGAGTTTGGCTGTCAACATTTTAAGAAAGTATCCCCGGGTTCTCTCAAAAGCCATTACAACGAAGGCATTGAAATATGTTATGTGATAAAAGGAAAATACCGCTGGCAGGTTGAAGGAGTAAACTATACCTTGTTCCCGGGCGATTGTTTTATTACCTGCCCGTATGAAAAGCACGGTGGAATTGAAGGGTTTCTGGATATTGGCGAACTGGCCTGGATAATAATACAACCCAAAAGTTTTGAAAAAAACGGTGTGTTATACCTTGGAGATTGGTGTGGGTTTACTAAAAAAGATCAAATAAAAATGGGCGAAATATTGAAATACAAACACGCTCATAAATTTATCAATCAGGAAATCGGGCAGTTGCTTGAAAAGCTTCAACAAGAAATTTCATCAAACAGATTGTTCTCAGAATATGAAATCAAAAGAAATGTTGAAAGCCTTTTAACCCAAACATGCAGAAGTTTGGAAAAAATACGCGAAAGCAAAAACACATCACCTGTTTTTCTTAATGACCTGAAATGCTTTATACAACAAAACATTTCTGAAAAATTTAACCTAAAACAACTGGCCGGAAAATTTAGTATGGGCTCCACCTCGTTTAATGAAAAAGTAAAAACGTTAACAGGATATTCACCGGCAAATTATATAATTTCTATCCGGTTGGATGAAGCCCGGAAACTTTTAAAGAACGGTAAAAAGAGTATAACCTACATTGCTCTCGACTGTGGTTTTTATTCCTCACAGTATTTTGCCGACACGTTTAAGAAATGGAATGGCATCAGCCCGAGTGAATTCAGAAAAAAGCATGAAAGCAAAACTCAAAGAAAGAATTAATTTTTCAATACTGCTAAATTCAGACTTCGTCATTTTTTAACTACATTTCCACCAGCGTTATCCTCCGTTTTGTTCCCATCCATTCATGTTCTGTATCTTCCCATTTTATACGTTCTTCCCACGATACTTCTTTCGATGATTTGGGTTCAAACAGAATGAGATATCCGTGTGTTTGTCCGGCTTTGTCTAAGTAGCCTGAAAGTTGGTCTAATGCACGTTTGTGATTGTAGTTGCTTCTTTTAATTTTTAGTTCAAGAATAAAACACTCACTGTCAGATTCGTTCTGAGGAAAAAACACGGGGCTTATTTCCTCAGAACGAATCTGACAGCAAATTAAGAAGAAATATTTTGGAAGCTGTATCGTATTATATATGAAGTAGAAGATGCTTCTAAGTGTCTGAAGTCTGAATTAAAAGCCAGGCCCAACTTCCGTCATGAAGATCAGACAATTGAAGTATTTAATGCGAATGGAATTTTGGAGCAGAATAAAATTTTAAAGATAACTCAGAACCGATTGAATGTATGAAAAAAAATAGTATATTTGCATACTTAAACGTTTAAGTAAAAATAGTAGTTAACGCGAAAGATATAGCAGAATTAAATAAATAATTATGAGGAAAATTAAATTAATAACAGCACAAGCAGCTTCTTTATTGATTATTCTGAATGGATGCTCGAATAAGGAGAATCAGAAAAGTATAAGCCAAAGGCCAAACATCATTTTATTTTTTACCGACGATCAAGGTTATGCCGACCTGGGCTCCTATGGTGCGGAAGATTTTGAAACACCCAATCTCGATCAATTGGCTAAGGAGGGATTACGGTTCACTGACTTTTATGTAGCTGCACCAACCTGTACACCATCCCGTTTTGCAATAATGACGGGGTGTTACCCTGCCCGGAACCTCAATTCGTTGGATAAGCCGGCCAATGCCCGGAAAAACGGGCTACCCATTAGTGAGGTAGATACTACGATTTATAATGAAATACAAAGGCAAAGGATCCGCGAAATAATGAAAAAAGAACCTGCCGCCACATTTTTTGATGTGTGGAGTGGCATAAACTCAAAGGAAATGACCATTGGTGAACTATTAAAGCAAGTAGGATATAAAACCGCTATGTATGGGAAATGGGACTTGGGAAGGGCACCTCAATTTTATCCCTCCAGACATGGTTTCGATGATTACCTGGAAATACCCAATGCACACGATTTTACCCCAAGTGTTTCCTATCCTCCCGTTTTAGAGGCAAATTTGTTTTTCCCGCATTTGCCCCTCATTGAAAACGATTCTATTATTGAATATAATCCCGATCCGGATTTCCTCACAAAAAGGTGTACTGAAAAGGCTATTGATTTTATAGACCAGAACCATGAATCACCTTTTTTCATCTACATGGCCTACTGTATGCCGCATGTACCGCTTGGGGTGTCGCCTGAATTCAGAGGAAAATCCAAAAACGGACTTTACGGCGATGTGATCAATGAAATTGACAATTCCGTGGGGCAGTTGCTTAGTAAGGTTGACCAATACGGATTAACAGACAATACGCTCGTAATATTTACTTCAGACAATGGCCCGTTTTTAATTTACGGTAACCATGCGGGAAATGCCAAACCTCTCAGAGAAGGCAAAAAAACCAATTTTGAAGGTGGACTCAGGGTTCCCTGTATCATGAAATGGCCGGGGGTGATCCCTGAGAATGAAGTTTGCCGCACACCTGCAATGACCATTGACCTGCTGCCCACTTTTGCTGATATAACAGGTGCCACGCTTCCCAAGCTGCCCATTGACGGGAAAAGTATTCTTTCCTTATTGAAAAACCCTAATGAAGAGTCGCCACATGAAGCTTATTTTTTCTACATGGGTGGAGACAACAGCCATGAATGGGACGACTCAGAAATCATTGCAGTACGAAGTGGAAAATGGAAGTTAGTATTTCCTCACTCTTATCCAACGTTAAATGGCAGGGAAGGAGGAAAAGACGGAATACCTGTCGAAAGCGAAAAAGGGTCAATTGATACGGCATTGTTTAACATGGAGACAGATATTTCAGAGACAGAGAACCTGAAAGATAAATACCCTGATATTGTTAAGAAACTTTCAAAGTTGGCTGAAGAATACAACCGGGAATTAAAGCAAAACAGACGCTCAGTGACCTGGATTACAGATAGTATAGCTAACTGAAATGCTTTGGAGTACGGGCATTGTCCATCAATAATTAATTAAATCGGTACTTAAATCTTTTGATAATGTTGCCGGAGGATAACGTCCGTCTATTTTTTGTGTTTGGTAAGCCGGTAAAGCAATATGACCCGTCATTACTGAGCTTGCCCCTGCCTTAAAGGCCTCTTTATAGACATATCCGTAACTTTCCATCCAATCATTTGCCGACAATTTGTTATAGCTGGTTACCGCATGTTGTTCCCTGAAGTCGACACCGTCTCCGGGGAAATGTTTTAGGCAGCATGCAACGCCATTTTCTTCAATACCCTTTACAACCTGTACAATCAGCTTTGCCACCAATTCCGGATTATCAGAAAGAGCCCGGGCATTTGTTGATGGTGAAAAGGGATTAACATTAATATCTGCCACGGGGTTTAGCAGCCAGTGAATACCCAGTGAATGTGCCCCGTATGCAATGGATTTGCCATATTCATACGCCAATTCCTCTGAATTGGTTGCACCAAGAGCCATTAAGTGTGGCAACATAGGTAGTTCAGGCAGCAAGAAACCAGGTCCGTTCTCCATATCTTCCACTATAAAAGGAGAAAACTTAGATGCTGACCGGTATTCTTCATTGGCAGCTATAAACCAATCCATACCATACTTTTCATCCGGATTTAACCAGGCCTGAGCACCTATATAGAGTCCGCCAACCGGGTATTTCTCCAAAAAAGCCTCAATGCTTCCATAATTTTGTTTAAATTCGTTCATATTAGCCAGTATAACAACCGTTTGCCCTATTTTTTCCCGCAAACTCATTTGAGCAAGAATGTTTACATATTTTTCTTTTATACACATAATTAATATTTATTTTTTTGTAACCAAAATTGAGCGATTTTCGCTCACGACAAACAAATTGTAAGGTTTTCACCTTCACCTATTAGGTGAAAACCAACAATTTCTAAGTCGGGGTTAAACCTTAGTTGAGCGCTTTTTCACTTCGTTCAAACCGCTCAACTTAGGTGTAACTAACATAAAATATAGTTGAGCTATATTATTATCGCACTTTATAACAACAAAGTAAGGTTATTCAACTTGTAAAACAGTTCACATATATTACAAATAATTGACTTATATTTGCATTTGATATAGTTTATTTAAATATAATGGAATTGCCTTATGAAACCTGTATTTGAAAGTATTTCTAATGAAGCAGAACTGGTCATTATGGCAGGGAAATTTAAGTTGCCATATTTTAACGCTCCTTTCCATTATCATCCCAGGTACTAGATTGTTTATATTACTGAAAGTGAAGGAACCATGTTTGTAGGTGACAAGAAATTTTCATTTAGCCCGGGTGAGCTGACTTTTATCGGTCCTTCAATTCCTCATACCTGGGTAAATAGCCGGGATTATTATAATAATGACGATAAAACAGCTTCAGCTTATGTCATACAATTTAAGAAAGAGCTCTTTTCCGAATCGAATTTAAAGTCTTATGGCTTTCACAGGTTTGCGAATTTGCTTCATAACTCAGGCAGATGCATTCAGTATAAAAACATCAACAATCAGAGTATAGATTTATTAGATAAAATATGTAAATCAGGTGATGAAATCAGATATATTTCGTTACTGGAGTTATTTATTAATTTGGAGTCAAATTCTCAATATAGTTTATTATTTGAAGCGCACGAGGTGGTTGATAAATCAATAAATAATAAATTCGATAAATTATTGTCTTACATAGTGCCAGCAAGAAAACACATGTAATTATAAGTTTATGGTTCGGTATGTGTTATCTTTTTACGCGCATTTTTTTAAGAGTACATTTTTGACAACGATAGCTTTTGAACCACCTCAAATTGTTTATAACTTTGCCAAAATTGTTGATAACCATACAATTTCAGAAACAAAAAAACATACCAATCCCTGTTAGTATGTTGATTTTTAGTGTATTTATGTTTATGTTCTGTTTTTAAGCAGCTTTCCGATGCGCTTGTTGCTTCTGCTGTAATATCTGTTCTTGCCGCATCAACTCAGCACCTATCTTATGGAGGTTATAAGCACAAACCCCCATTGCTACATATCGCTTAAAATGTGCGTATCCCTTATCCGGACACCGCCCCAAACCTCTATTCTCTAATTCATTAATATTAGACTCAACGGCACTGTGTTTGTTGCGAAGCTTTTTAAAGGCAGGATCATGCTCTTGTGTTTTTTCACTCTGGTTTAGCTTTCCTTTTTTGGGCATCACTAAATTGTTGATGAACAATGATAAAAGGTCCTTATTCTCTTTTAAATAAAAGCCTTTATCAAAACTCCAACTTTCTACATTATAACGTTGTAATATCCTATCTGCTAAATCTATAACTGTATGCTTGTCAACTTCATGTTCCATTATTTTATAATCAACTATCAGATGATGCTGGTCTGTTGTGATTTGCAGGCTTTTTCCAAGTTCTACATTAGGATGCTGCTTGCCTTTATTGATCCACTCTGTGTAAGTCTCAAAAATGGAAAATACTTTTTCACAATGAGGAATTTTTTCCCTCTTTATCACGCGACGCTCAATTAAATCAATATGTTTTTCAAGCATTTGCAGGTAGTAATCCAGTGCATAACTTAATGCTATATCTTTGTAATCATTTATCGGGAAATTAACCCTCTCTTTTTTAATCTTTTCTGCAAATAATTTGGCTTTCTGCAAATATTGAGTTGCCGCTTTTTCTACCCGTTCATCTCTATTTTTCCCGCCTGGTTTTGATGCCTGTCCCAAAGCCCGCATCTTGTTTTTTAATGAGCGGTACCAATCTGATAACTTGCGCCATCCGGTAATTTCTGAGTATCTTTTTATTACACTTTCAATGGTATCTATACTTTTACGGGCACTATCCCAGAGTAAATTATAGTCTGTCGGAAAGTGTACATTGCTCTCTACTACAAAACTATCAGTTTTTAAGCGTAAAGCTTCCGTTTCTTTTTTTTTGAAAACCCGGTGTCCCATATCAACTACAATTTCGTTGATTTGCTTGACTGTGGTATCGTCCAAAAGTGATACATTGTCCAGGATGTTTTGATATTCAAACTCAATCCGTTCAAAACCATGTTCCGTTTCAATACCTAATATCTGGCGTAATAACCTGTCGTTATTAGCCATATGATGTAAACGATCATATGTAACTTTCAAACATAGACGGGTTTGTGCAAGAACAAATAGTATCCACAAATCCATGCCGGGACGACCCGTGGATTGCTTGTCTTTGGTAATACGCTCTTCCAATATCTCAAACAATCGTTCATTATAAGTCGGATTCAGGTACAATTCTTTTAATGACAGAACCAGCTTGGGAAATGCATCACGGCATTTAGGGTTTACCTGAATATCTGAAATCAATGCTTGTCCTATACGTAGTTGTTGCTCGAATCTTTTTCTCATAATCGGATTTCTTTTGTAGTTTTGTCTGGAATAGGCAATTTTCAGACAATTGAAATTTATTAGATGGCTTAAAATTAATAATTTATATTTTATTCACCAAATAAATCCCGAAAAATATTCAAACGTTTTTATGGTGCTATATTGTTGACAAAAAGTACATTATGGTCTTTTCTTGCTGCCACTATATAATCTTTGTATTTCTGTATTTTCCTGGAGTTATGCCTAATGTTTGTTTAAATACTTTGCTAAAATAGTATTCGTTACAGTAACCGCACCTTTGGGCTATTTCATTCATTTTCATATTTGGGTTCAGTTCTAATAACCGGCAGGCTGTACTGATGCGTAAATTGGTAAGCTCTTTACTCAGACAAACCGGAGGATCAAGCTGTTTGAGTAATCGTTTGATTTGTCGTGGCGATTTATGAAAATAAGCGGAGAGCATTTCCAGCGATATATTCAGATGAAAGTTGTTGCGTATAAAGGTTAGTATTTGTTTTGGTAAATCGGGGCTATAATAATAAAAAGCATTTTTTTTGTTTGTCTCCTTATTTTTCGGAAAAACGTATTGGGCAAATAAGGCATTAAATGTATGTGTTAAAAATAATTGTATATGCAGTTTTAATAAATGTTCCTGTGCATGTTGGTTTTGGGCTATTGCCACATCAAAAATTTGTGCGGCTAATACAATGAGCTTTTCATCACTGGTATGCGAAGAAACCAGCGCCGGAATGTGCAGGTTGTTATCCGTAAAATGAATCTCCCAGTTCCAGTAAATCAATAAAACTTCGTGTTGAATATTATAAGCATGTATGCTTCCGGGTGATACATTAAGAACGGTTCCCGGGGCATAATTGCACCGCTGCTTTTTTTGCGGATAGTGAAACCGGTCGGGAAAACAGGTGTATTCTCCTTTTCCCTCAATAAATAAAACCCCCTCGTTAAGCGGATGTACATGGTTAGGTGTATCCCGTTTGTAACGTGTAAAATACATATCAAAAAAACGGATTTTGTTTTCACCAATATAAAATTGCACCGGTAGTGTAATGCCTGCATCCTGTTTTAACCGGAATAATGCACTATTATGTCCCATTTCTATAATTTTTATGTCTGTATTATCAATATAACAATTCAATAAAGGTACAAAAAAAGTCCTGATTACACATTTTTCTGAGTTGTTTTTTGTGGTAGTTTTGTATACAAGGTTATTAAGATATGATATGTATTACTAAAAAACAGAACAAAATGAATCAGAACAAAATGAAAACAAAAATCAGAGTTGTTTTTACCGGATTAAAAAATGATGTACCAGCATGGCCCTATATCAATTATGATGTTGAGAAACGTGCCGAAAAAGTGATGCCGGTATTGCGGGATGCACTTCCTGAGGTAGAATTTTCGCCCGTAGTGTATTATTCAAAAGAGGATGCAGAAGCAGGATTTCGAAAAGATGAAAAAGGGAGATATGATGGCTGGCTGGTGTATGTTGCTTGTATCTGGACGGGTATTCCGCAGTTTTATGCACAAAATGTTCATCCTGTAGTTATTGCGGATGAGTTGTTTTCCGGTTCGGGTGAATTTGTACGAACCCGTTCGTTGATAGAATCGAAACAATTGCCTGTAGCAACTGTATCATCGTCTGATTTTTCGGATATCGTAAATACTGTAAGGCTGTTGGATGTGATGGCTAAGTTACGAAAGACAAAAGTGCTTATAATTAGCAACGATGTTAATGCCTGGGGTGCTACCCCTGATAAGGTAAAAGCTGCAAAAGATGTGTTTGGTGTAGAGGTTATTAGAAAAAGCGGTGATGAATTACATGCTGTTTATGAGACTATTTCAGAAGAAGACGCTGCACCGGTGCGTGAGCAATGGATGCAAGATGCAACATGTATTGTTGAACCTGACGGGGAGGAGATTCAGCGTTCGGCAAAGATGTATCTTGCGCTCAGGAAAATGATAGATGAAACCAGAGCCGATGCAGTGAGTACCGATTGTTTGGGGTTGTTTCAGGCAGGTAGTGTGATTGCATATCCTTGTCTCTCATTTTTCCAGTTGAATAACGATGGAAAAACCGGGGTTTGCGAGGGCGACCTCCGTGCTACAATAAGCCAGTTGCTATTCAGGTATCTTTGTGATAAACCGGCTTATATAAGCGATCCGGTATTTGACGAAGCCGCAGGACAGATTACCTATGCACATTGTGTGTCGACCAATCGTCCGTTTGGCAAAAAACAACCGGCCTGTCCTTATATTATCCGTTCGCATGCCGAAGACCGCAAAGGTGCAAGTGTGCAAACTTTATTGCCTTTGGGTAAAACAGTTACTACAATTGCTGTTTCTCCGGTTGATAAAGCGATTGCCATACATACTGCTAAAACTGTGGCTAATAACAAACAGGAGGAGGGATGCCGTACAAAACTCGTGGCTGCTGTTGATGTTGAAAGGGTACTAACAAACTACCACGAAGAATATTTTGGCTGGCATCAGGTTACTTGTTATGGCAATTACCGGAAGGAAATAAAACAACTGTCGCGTCTTTATAACATGCAACTGATTGGGCAGGATAAATAGAGACCTGAGTTTTGCGGGGAACTGTATCAAAAGACTTGTTTTATGAAGTTTATTTATTGTATT
>CAZVTW010000221.1:0-9120 GCA_964629805.1 uncultured Bacteroidales bacterium
GCCATAGATTATTCTCTTAATATTAAAAATTAACTTTATGAAATTAATTAATTATTTGCTAATTATTGCGTTATTTGCCTCATGCGCAAAGCCAAAACAAAAAGTGGAAAATCTTAGCGAAGTTGCTTTTAACTACAAACCCAATATATTATGGGTTAGTGTTGAAGATATTGATTGCAGCTTAGAGTGTTATGGCGATTCAACAGTAAAAACCCCAAATATTGACCGTTTGGCAAAAGAAGGGGTACTATTTGAAAATGCTTATTCGGTTGCCGGGGTTTGTTCTCCCAGCAGGTCATCGGTTATCTCGGCCATGTACCCTACCTACATGGGCACGGCCAACCATCGTACCTATGGTGTGGATATTCCCTCTGCGGTGAGGCCATTTACGGAATATCTTAGGGAAGCAGGGTATTATTGCACCAACAACCCCAAGGAAGATTACAATTTTACCACCCCCGATGAAGCCTGGGACGAATCGGGTTTTACGGCGCATTATCGCCATCGGGAGGATAAAAGCCAGCCTTTTTTTGCGGTATATAATATCCTTGCCAGTCACGAATCCCAGATATGGTGCAACAACTGGGAACACCTTACCGTTGAACCTGATTCGGTACGTGTTCCATTATATTACCCCCAGGATAATGACATTGTTAAAATGGATATTGCACGCAAATATGCCAATATTGAATTGATGGATTTGTATGTGGGGCAAAAGTTAAAAATGCTCGAAGACCAGGGCATATTGGACAGTACCATCGTTGTCTTTTGGAGCGACCATGGCGGGATGCTGCCCCGTCAGAAAAGAGAAGCCTATACATCAGGGCTAAAAGTACCGGTTATAATCAGGTTCCCGGATAAAATGCTGGCCGGGACAAGGGTTGACGAACTGGTTAGCCTGATGGATTTGGGGCCTACTATGCTTTCATTGGTTGGTATTGATAAACCGGAACACATGCAGGCAAAGGTGGTAGCCGGAAAATTCAAGGAAGAACCGCGTGATTATATTATCGGTGTAAGGAGCCGTTCCGATGCAGGCTACGATTTGTCCCGCACCATTTCCGACGGCCGCTACAGGTACATGCGCAATTATTATCCCGAGATAAGGGTTTATAAGTTCGGTTGGTACGATTATCAAATCCGGACAACCAAAGAACTATTCAGGCTTCATAAATTAGATGCCCTGGAAGGTTATGCCAAAACATGGTTTGATGACAGCAAACCCGTTGAAGAACTCTACGACACTAAAAATGACATGGACGAGGTAATAAACCTGGCAGAAAACCCCAGGTATGCTAAAAAACTGGAAGAGCTAAGGATTGAACTTTTACTATGGCAGAAAAACATACCCGATGTTTGCCTGATACCCGAAGGAGAAGTTTATGCCATGCAAGACAGGTACAACCTGCCCGTATCTGATTATTTGGATCAAAACCAGGGATATTACGAAAAAATATATAACATGGCCAATTGGTCATTAAATCCTGAAAAATACGGCGATAAATTGCTTATAGCCTTAAAAGATACCATTCCCGCTGTTCGCTATTGGGCAGTGAGGGGCATCGGAAGGCTTGGAAAAGATGGTGCACCGTACATTAACAAATTAAAGGCACTTGCAAACGATCCTTGCTATTCGGTTCTGGCAGCGCTTGCATGGACTTACGACATGACCGGGTATGATAGTAACTCAAAAGAAATGTACAGGACTTTAATGGATATGAAATACAAGGGCAAACCCGATTCTGACCCCATTTTGTATGCCAAGCTGCTTGCATTGAATTACTTGGTTGATAGTAAAGAAATTGCCGCTCAATTTAAAGACAAACTCGAATGGATTTTTAATAATGAGCATTATATATTGTATCATGCCGCAGAGAATGTATTGAAAGAATTGGAATAAAAATAACGATGTATGTTTTCAATGTTCAACATTCAATACAGAATTTTAATTAGTAACAATATAAGGTCGATTAACACATATACAATTTTATGGAAATTAATCTAATCACTGAAAAAATTATTGGTTTGCTAATCAATTTTAACGTATCAATGTTTAAAAACGGAATAAAACGGTTTAGATATTGACCCTGTGGTTCTTTGTGTCTTCTCAGCGTAACTCTGTGAAATTTTTTATTACACAGAGAGCCACAGAGGAAACACAGAGTTTCACGGAGAATTTTCAATTCTTTATTCACAAATTATCTGATTTATGAAAAAATTTAAAATTTTAGTAATTATTCTGGCAGGAATAGCACTAATCAACATGTCATGCTCAACGAGAGAAGGTAACCAATACGATGTTTGCGTTTACAGCGGCACTTCTTCCGAGGTAATGGCCGCGTATAAAGCAGCAAAAACAGGCAAAAAAGTTCTGCTTATAGAGCCGGCCAGGCATTTAGGTGGCATGACCGCCTCCGGCCTGGGCATGACCGATATTGGCGACAAAGAAGCCATAACAGGAAATACCAGGAAATTTTACCAACGCATAGCTAAACACTACGGTGAGGAAGGCAAAGCAAAATTGAAATTTGAACCCCACGTAGCAGAAAACATTTTTAACCAGATGGTTGAAGAAGCCGGTTTTGATACGCTATTGTATCACCGGGTAATCAAAGTGAATAAAAAAGGGGCAAAAATCACCAGTATTGTTTTGGAAAACTCGAAAAACCCTGCTTCAAAGCCCCATCAAACCATTCATGCCAAAGTGTTTATCGACTGCTCGTATGAAGGAGATTTAATGGCCAGGGCAGGGGTTTCATATACTATTGGCCGCGAAGATAATTCTAAATATGGTGAAACATACAATGGTTTTCAGTTCCGCAAGCATTGTGTGCACCAGTTTCCCGATAGTATTTCCCCTTATGTAGTGCCCGGTGACAGCACAAGCGGTTTGGTGTATGGCATTACCGAAAATGGTTTTTTTGCTGAAACCGGGGCAGGAGACAAGAATATTCAAGTCTACAATTACAGGGTCTGTATCACGAAAGTGGATTCCAACAAGGTTCCCATAACCAAGCCCGACAACTACGACCCGAAGAAATATGAATTATTGGCACGCATAGGAGAACGTAGAGAATGGACTACATTATCAGTTCCACCCTTTAAAGGGGAATTTGCTCTACTTATTATTGATGAAATGCCCAATGGCAAAACCGACGTAAACAATTATGGAGGCTTTTCTACCGATTTTATTGGCGAAAACTGGGAATATCCGGAAGCAGATTATGCCACCCGCGAAAAATTAACAAAAGCACACGAGGACTATCAAAAAGGATTGTTTTACTTTATTGGCCACAGCCCGAGGATTCCTGAAAAGATAAGGAACGAAATGCTGGAATACGGCTATTGTAAAGACGAATTCACCGACAATGGAGGCTGGCCCTTCCAATTATATGTCCGTGAAGCAAGACGTATGATTGGCGAATACGTGATGACAGAACACAACTGGAGCCGGGATACCGTGGTAGACGATGGCGTGGCCATAGCTTCGTATGGTATGGATTCGCACAACACCCAGCGCATAATTGTGGACGGCATGGTAAAAAACGAAGGCGATGTGCAGGCCTGGCGTGGTGAGGATGAAATCAGGGCATACCCTGTTTCGTATCGTTCTATTACACCCAAAAGAGAGGAATGTATCAACCTGTTGGTTCCTGTTTGTTTGTCGGCCACCCATATTGCTTACGGATCGATACGCATGGAACCGGTGTTTATGATGCTGGGCGAGGCTGCAGGAGCAGCTGCAAGTTTGGCTATTGATGCGGGGAGTAAGGTACAGGAAGTGAATTATGATGAATTAAAAAAGGCGATTGATTATTCATTGACCGTGAAAAAATATAAATAACTATGAACAGAAGAAAATTTATACTGAATAGCAGTGCCTTGTTAGCCGGAACGATGCTTACCCCGGCAATAGGATTTTCGTTGGGAAACAAAGGGCAACGGGAGAATTACATTTCTAAACGGCCACCGTTGAATGAAAGGACATTCACCAGCAAAGCTGTAGAAGAAACAATTGAAAAGATAAAATCCGTTATAGCAGACAAGGAACTGGCGTGGATGTTTGAGAATTGTTATCCGAATACACTTGATACAACCATTTACGATTACAAGATTGAAGGCAGGCCTGATACATATATCATTACCGGAGATATAAGAGCCATGTGGCTCAGGGACTCTACAGCACAGGTCTGGCCCTATATGCCGCTTATTAAGGAAGATGCAGAACTCAGATCACTTATTCTAGGGTTGGTAAACCGGCAGGTTAAATACGTGTTGCATGACCCGTATGCCAATGCTTTTATTGAAGACCTAAACCGTGTTGATGATTGGCATAAAGATATCCCGAAACGCAAGCCTGGTGTACATGAACGAAAGTGGGAACTTGATTCCTTGTGCTATGTAGTAAGGCTTTCTCACAAATATTATGAGCTCACCGGAGATAAATCGGTTTTTGATTCGAATTGGGACAAAGCAATGCGGCTTATTGTGCAAACATTGAAAACTGAACAGCGAAAAGACCTTACTACCCCTTACAGATTTGTCCGAAAAACCAATAGTCCGATTGACATACCTCCTTTTGAGGGCACAGGCAGGCCAATAAAGCCCACGGGCATGATATGTTCTGCTTTCAGGCCTTCCGACGATGCCACCTTGTATTCCTTCCTGGTGCCATCCAATGTATTTGCTGTACTTTCGCTTAAACAGCTTAATTACATATATTCAAATGTTTTAAATGATCAAGCATTTGCAAAAGAATGCTCAGATATGGCTATGGAAGTGGATGATGCTATAAAAAAATATGCTGTTGCTGAGCATCTTGATTTTGGGAAAGTTTATGCCTACGAAGTAGACGGTTTTGGCAATAAAGTTTTCATGGATGATGCCAATGTGCCTTCTCTTATGTCATTGGCTTATTTGGGAGCCCATGATCCTGGCGATGAAGTATATATGAACACCCGAAAATTCCTGTTAAGTGGTTCCAACCCTTACTTTCTGAAAGGGAAAGCTGCTGAAGGTCAGGGTAGCCCTCATACCGGGAAAGAAAATATCTGGCCCATGGGGATTATTCTTCGTGCCATGACCTCTGTCGACGATGAAGAAATACGTTTTTGTCTCGGCATGTTGAAAAACACCCACGCGGGAACGGGTTTTATGCACGAATCATTTCATAAAGACAATGCTTCAAATTTTACAAGAAAATGGTTTGCCTGGGCAAATACACTTTTTGGAGAATTAATTATTAAAATAGCAAAGGAGAAACCGGAAATCTTCAATAACCTATGAGAAGCCTATAAGGTAAATGCTCAATTTTAACCTTTTTATCCAGGTAATCGAATAAATAACATGACAATACGGAAGAATCACAAAAAAGGAATAATTAATAATACCAATTGGTTTGACACGGATGGTAACCTGATTTCTGCTCATGGAGGAGGAGTTAGCAGGTTTCAGGGCAACTATTATTTATATGGTCCCGGTTATGCCAAAAACCCCGGCGGATATGCCAATTTTGATGATTTCCTTTTTATGGAAAACAAAATGAAAGGATACCATAACTCTGACCCTAAAACATGGGAGCCTATATTTGATGGTTTTAATGTATATGCCTCAAAAGACCTTGTAAACTGGCAATATGGTGGAAAAGCATACCCGCCGCCCGAAAGGGGCTGGAACAGGCTGCACGCATCGCACCGCCCGCATGTTATTTACAACGATAAAACCCGAAAATACGTGATGTTTTGCTATTATTACGTGTACTATCCGGGGTGTTTTTTAATGGTTTTAACCTCCGGTAACCCTACAGGGCCTTTTGTTAAACATAGTGTTGTGGAAGTTGGGTCAATAAACGGGCACCTTGGCGACCTCAATGTTTTTAAGGATGACCACGGGAGGGCTTATTTAATCTATGATGATACCTCCTTTAATATAAGGATAGATCGTTTGACTGATGATTACCTCGATTCGTTAAAAGACGGTGTTGTAGTAATGGAAAGAAAGCAGGAAGCCCCGGCGATGGTCAAATACAAAGGGAAATTTTTGCTGGCAGCTTCGGGGGTAGATGCATGGAACCCTACGGAAACAACATTGGTGATGGCAGATACTATCATGGGGCCCTATACCCACAAACAAGCCATTACCGAAAATAATACCTGGAACAGCCAGCTTACCGATATGGTATACATTGAAGAATCTGATACAGTAATGGTGATGTTTGATCAATGGTTTGTACCTGATAAAAAAAATATTGACAAATCAAGGTACCTGTGGTTGCCCCTGGAATTTAACCCGGAATCGGGTAAGGCAAAAGTGAAATATCTTGAAAGATGGGTACCTTATTGATATGCCGCGAACTAGTCATGATGAGATAATTACCATTAAAGCAAACACATGGAATAATAAATAAATAATGAATTAAAACATAATGCAAATGAAAAAATTATTGTACATCCCATTATTGGTTCTGGCCGTATTGAGTTGTTCTAATCAGGAAAAGAATACATATATGATTGGTTATTATTTTCCTGATGTGATGCACGGTATTACCTTTATTAATAAAGCAAAACAAGTTTTTCTTTTCAGACTTGGGTATGTAAACAAAGAGAAGGAATACATGGCCGACTTTTTGGAACTCCGGGATTTGTTGGAAAATGAATCCGGCCAAAAATACGGTGCATCAGCTGTTGACTACTCTTACAATAAAAATGGATTTACAACCGATGATGGCAATATTGTATGGTTAGAATGGTCAAAACTGGACAATGGAAACGGGGCCATCGGGAAAATCTATACTGAAAAACCCAAAGAGGTAATCATTGAAGCATTACAGGGATGGCCGGAATTATCACGAGTATATTATAAACTATCGGAAGATGGAATTGAAGGAGGAGGCGATCTTTCACCCGGTAAGTCAGAGTGGAGATTGAAGGTGTTGAATAAACAACCTACTTATCAGGTTGCTTCAATGCAAGGCCGCCATGATTTGGAAAAACGGATTACAAGAGGGAAGACCCACTTGCCCGATTCACTTAACTATAAAGGTGTGGCTGCTGGTTATTCAATTTCAGAAGAAAACCCATTATATTTTTATGCCGGCACAGGGGAAGCGGATATATCCCGGGATGAAATTGACCAGCGGCTAAAAGGCAAAAAAGAAGAATATGAAAATACCCGTTTTAAATTACAAACCCCTTTTGGGGAAATATGGGAAGCCGTATCAAACCATCTCAACCATTCAAGGGTATGGGGCACACAAACCAAACATATTGGCCACGTGGTCAACCGCGGCTGGTGCGGTTTTTACGATCAGCGCTTGTTTTGCTGGGACACATTTTTCCATGCCATGCTGGCAGCCATGGAAGATCCCGCGGGGGCAAAAGAATCGGTCAGGGCAATCCTGGCCCATCAAACACCTATTGGCATTGTACCAAATAATACCTATGGCAATGATACCACCCGGAACAGCAATGACCGTTCGCAATATCCGGTAGGTTCAATGTGCGTATGGAAAATTCACGAGTACCAACCCGATATAGCATTTTTGGAAGAAGCATATCCGAAACTATTAAAATGGCATAACTGGTGGTTTGATATCCGTCCTGAAAACGGATTGCCTTATCGCGACGGGAATCAAAACGGAATATTGGAAGGCGGAACAGAAATAGGTACTTGGTTACAAGGTGCCAAGTACGAGCTACTTGACAACAGTCCCATGTTTGATGATGTGCGGATGAACACCAAATCGCGTACCATGGAATTGGATATGGTGGGATTAAGTGCCATTTGGGCCATGGACGCTTTGTATTTGTCATACATAGCCGATGAACTGGGTAAGGCGAAAGATGCCGAAAAACTCAGGAAGGATGTGGAAACAATGAATGCAAATATCAACAAAGTGCTTTGGAACGATGAAATTGGGATGTATTGCAACAAGTACTGGGATGAGTATTCACGTAAGCCCAAAGAAAGCGACTTCAAAAAAATCAAACCCGAAAGTTTTGTTGAAGGAATCAAGATGAGTTATACAGACATAGATGGAAATAAGGTAGAAAAGAAAGTAAATTCACTATCCTTGCCAAAGAAGAAAGTTGATTATTTGCACAAAAATGAAATCCCGGTACACTTTTCGGCTACCATATCACCTGATGAATCGAACGTGTATTTCTTTTATACACCCGAAGAAACTGGTGTTTTGTTGGATGTTGACAGCCTGAATTTAATAGACAACCGTGTGTTTTGGATTACCGAGTTTATCAGCGAGCCGGTATATCTTGAAAAAGGGAAACACTATCAGCTTAACATGACCTATACCGGTGATATTCCTTTCGAAATTTTATGGACCGAAGAAGTGAAACACTCTGGAAGCCTTTTTAGTGAACGACTCACACCCATGCTTTTTTACCCGTTCATATCAGGTGCGCCCGACTCAGTGAAGGCTAAACGCTTAATGAGAAACATACTTGACACCACCTTGTTTTGGGGCGACTATGTTATACCAACAGTATCACGAAATGACCCGTCGTTCCCCGGACAGGGTTACTGGCGCGGGCGTATTTGGCCTCCTACTAATTATTTGGTTTACCTCGGGTTGAAAAATTATGCTTCTGATGAGGTTGTAGCAGATTTTGTACTCATTAGTGCTAAAATGGCACAAGAGGAATGGGTTAAGCACGGGAACCTGCACGAAAATTATTCGGGAATTACCGGAGAAGGAATTGGTACAGCAGCCTATTGCTGGGGCGGACTGATGCAGTTCATGCTTGTTGAGGAACTGACCGGCATTAATGCAAAAGGAGAAAAAGTCAGGAACCCTGCTATCAAAGGCGAATTTGAAATGGTTAATTTTCCCGGGAAATGATGCTGAACCAATAACAATTTTAAATGGGTATAATTAGAGTCTGTCCATAATGTCCGATCTCTTCATTGGATTAAAAACCCTAAATCCTCATCCACCATCCGGCGGACTGCGGTTTATGATTTTTTAATCCGCCTCGACCTCGAACTTTCTGGCCGAGACACTTACTTTATGGATGGACACTAATTACGATACAACCGGATATTTTTTCGTATCCCCAAAATAAATGCCATTGTCAGCCAGTTTTTTTTCTGCATCTTTGGTAA
>CAZVTW010000222.1:0-9104 GCA_964629805.1 uncultured Bacteroidales bacterium
TACTAGTTGGCGGGTTTGTAATGATGGTTCAAAAAAAATAGAATAATATAAATAAAGTGGAGATTTCTCACAGCCAATAGTTATGCCTGTTGCAAAAACAACATATTTTGTAATATCAGTCATTACCCCATATGTATTCTTATAGTTTAATAATTTTCAAATTTTTTTTAGCTAGTCAACCTTTAATCTCCATAATATGTTAAAATACATTCTTGCTAGTATACTATTTGTGACTGTGCTTTCTTCAAACGGTCAATCCCCTGAAGAAAAAACAGTGAAAGATATCGATGGGAATATTTACGAAACAATTACCATCGGCCCTCAAACCTGGATGAAACAAAACCTGAAATCATCAAGGTATAATGACGGCACACATATTGCCCTGGTAACAAAAAACAGCGAATGGGCAGGTTTGGAATCACCGGCATATTGTTGGTATAACAATGATGAAAGCAAATATAAAAATCCCTATGGCGCTATTTATAACGGATATGTCACTAATTCCGGAAATGTTTGTACTTTTGGCTGGCATGTCCCAACAGATAAAGATTGGCAAATTCTTGAGATGTCAGTTGGGATGTCAAAAAGTGATTCTGAATCTCCCGGATGGAGGGGGAAAGAAGGAGGGAAACTTGCCGGAGCTGATACCTTGTGGGTGAAAGGCACCTTAAAAAGCGATTCTGTATTTGGAAATAGCGGTTTTGAGGCATTGCCCGCCGGAAATCGTATTGCCGCGAGCGGTTCTTTTGGAAACATGGGCAGCAATGCCTATTGGTGGACAGACACTGAAGCGGGCAACAATACTGCCTGGGCTCGAAACCTTTTTTATGGGAGCTCTCATATTATCAAGTCAGAATATAATAAAAGCTATGGCTTTTCTATCAGGTGTGTAAAAAATAACTAATGCTTGTCAGGCAGTCCTCAAACTAATGATCCCTAATTTCTACTTATTTGTATTATTTTCCAATTCCTGACTTCAAAAAAAGCAACTTAAAGGATTATAGAATCTACTTTAAATACATGGCAATGATTTGAATTATCTTTGAGTACAGGTTATAAAATTTACAACACATTCTGCGAAAAACTTCACAAAGGTGATAACAATTGATATAAGACAATCATCTCGACCCGGTCGAGAGCTAGCATCTACTCAGTAGAGGATAAAAAATAAATGTTGACTTATGAAAAAGATGATAAGATTAGTACCACTGCTTTTTTTTATGATAACAACATCTCTTGGGCAAAAAGTAACAATAACCGGTCTTGTGAAAGAAAAAGGTTCTCATTCACCTTTATTTGGCGTAGAAGTATATATTAATAACACCAACGAAGGTACAATTTCAGATTTTAACGGAAACTTTAAACTTGAAACGAAATTAGGAGATGAAATTGTATTTCAGAGAAACGACCTGGAAAAGGCTTCCATCATTGTTGAAAACGACGAAACTGTTGTGATCGAGTTGGAGCAAAAAAGAACAAGACGAGAAAGAAAATCCGGGGAATCAGAATATCAAAAAAGGCCCGAAAAGCGAAAAAACACACATTTCAGGCATTCAAAAACCAAAGAAAAAAAGAAGAAAAAAGGATATATCTACGGAAAGGTCGTTGGCGGGGATAATAACTGGGAACTACCATTTGTGCTTATCGAAGATGTGAAAACAAACAATGTAACTGTTACTGATCTCGAGGGCAAATTCGAAATAAAAGCCGACTCAGGAAGCTTTCTTAGACTTAAGGCAAAAGGGTATCATGACAAATATTTCCCTGTTCTCACGAGAGACAGTCTGTCTATCATGCTGACAAAGTCTGCTGAATTTCCGGGTGGGGAAGAAAAAATGTATGAATTTATCCGTCAAAATATAAACTATCCTGAAGATGCCCTGAAAATGAGATTAGAAGGAATTGTGCATGTTAAACTAAAAGTTGAAAAAGACGGTTCACTTACAAACATCCGGGTTGTAAAATCAGTATTTAAATCTCTGGATGAAGAAGCCATTAGAATCGTTAAACTTTTTCCAAAATGGAAACCGGCTTTGTATAATTCAGAACCTGTTGGCGCCACTTTAACAATTCCGATTGTGTTTAATATACCGGTAGATTAAAAAGGTTAATAAATAAATAAAGGAGGATTTGAAAAAAAAGAGCTCTTAAAACTTTATAAATCCCCCAAAAAACAAAGACTATTCATCAATTCTCCGTAGCTACAAATTTCCTACAAAATATATGATTATCTTTGAGGTTCATTTAATGAGTACTAGAGGACCTAAATCATTACAAATATCAGGTTTCTACCCTTTACAATGGTTTTAGACCGGAATAATAAATACGATAATGAAAATTTTGTTGATAGAAGACAACCGGAAACTGGCCGAAGACATAGCTGATTACCTGACGGAACAGGATTTCATCATTGAAACAGCTTGCTCAATACGCCAGGCCAGGGACAAATTCATGGTTTATGAATATGATTTGGCCATTTTAGACCTGGGACTGCCTGATGGTGACGGGATGATACTTGTCAATGAAATGAAAAAACAGCAAGCTGGAATGGCCATATTGATATTGACTGCCAAACATTCGCTTGAATATAAACTCAAAGGACTAAACCTGGGGGCTGATGATTATCTGACAAAACCTTTTCACAAGGCAGAACTCAATGCCAGAATACGTTCTATTCTTCGCCGGAAAATATCAAAAGGAAACAATATTTTAAATATCAATGAAATACAAATTGATATTGATGCACATCAGGTACTGGTCAATCAAAAATCGGTCGGTTTGACCAAAAAGGAATACGATCTGCTGATTTATTTGATTGATAACGAAAAAAGGTTACTGACAAAAGAAAATATTGCCGAGTATCTTTGGGGCGACAGCATAGACCAGGCAGATAATTTTGATTTTATCTATAATCACATTAAAAACCTGCGAAGAAAACTTCTTCAGGCCGGGGGACAAGATTATATTCAATCAGTTTATGGTGTGGGGTATAAATTTACAAGATCATGAAACAGCGCAGATTTAAACTACTAACAAAAGTGGTATTCTTTTACCTGGTTGTTACACTGGTATCTTTTATCATTGGCGCCATTATCCTTCAAAAAGAAGCCAATAAGCATATGAACAACATCCTTGAAAACCGTTTTTCTCACAGAGAACAATTTATAAAAAAAATCCTGCGAAAACATCCCGAAAAAATTTCACGAATACATCATACAACTGTTGAGCAAGTAAAAAGTATTCCTGCCGGCTTCAAAACTGTGTACAAAGATACCTTCATGATGAACAAACAAACCTTGCGAAAAGAGGTATTCAGAAAAAAAATTGCGTATCTCACTGTTGAAGGGAAACACTACAGGGTAGAAATGAGTAAAGAAGCTGATGAATTGTATAAATTTAAAGATGACACATTTAATATCATATTTCCAATACTTGGTATTCTTGTCATCGTGATAGTCATCGCCAATTTCCTGCTTTCAGGGTATTTGTTCGAACCTTTCAGGCAAATTTTAAAACAAATGTCGTCCTACAAAATCAGCCGGGAACAACCTGCGGGTCAAATCAGCACCTCAACCACAGAATTTCGCCGGTTAAAAGATTTATTTGACAAAATGCGTGGTCGAATTGAAAATGATTATTACCAGCTTAAGGAGTACACGGAAAACATGTCACACGAACTGCAAACCCCCCTTTCCATTATCCAGAACAAAACAGAATCACTCCTTTCTGAAAATAACCTGGACCAACATCAGGCAAAAAAGATTAAAATGATTTACGATGAAATACAACACCTGTCAAAACTAAGTAGTGCACTCAATCTCATCACAAAAATTGAAAATAATGAATTTCAAAATATTCAAACTGTAAAAACAGCCCCGGTATTACAGGGCCATATTGACAAGATTGAAGAAATTGCTGTCATGAAAGAACTCAACATTGAATCCTCATTCGATAAAGACCATACTTTCTCAATTGACCCGGGACTTTTGGATATCCTTGTCCGAAACCTGTTAAAAAACGCCCTACGATATTCCTTCAAAAAGACAACGATTCACATTAAAACCGAAAACAGCATGTTAATTATATCTAATCAGGGTGAAAAGCCTGATTTTTCAAACGATGAGATTTTCGCACGATTCAAAAAAGGAAACGGAACTCATTCTGTCGGGCTTGGTCTGGCAATTGTCAAAAAAATCTGTCATGTAAGTCAGTTAGAGATTGATTATTTCTATCATGAGCATATCCACCGCTTCGAAATCTATCCAAAATTGGGTTAATACAAAATGTCTACAAATTCATTTCTTTACTTTGAAATCGGAAATAACATGACATCATCCAACAAAAAAAATAATTTTTTGAACTCATTGAATGTTTGAAGTGTTTTAATCTAAAATAAAATATCAATATATATACATATGAAAAGATTAGCATTGTTTATAATCATAATGTTTACTATCTCAGGACAATTATTCAGTCAACAAACAAATAAAAACCTATCACAATACATGGTATCAGGCTCTGTGATTGACAAACAGACCAGTGAACCCATGCAATATGCAACGGTGACACTGCTCAACAAGCCTGACAGCAGCATGCAAAACGGCATTATTACTGATAAACAGGGAAATTTTAACCTTACTGTGAAAGAACCGGGAAATTATATACTCAAAGTAAATTTTATCGGCTATGATGCGCAAACAAGAGACATCAAACTGAATCCCGAAAATAACCCAGTTAACCTTGGAGCTATAAAACTTGGAAGTTCATCAGTAAACATTGGCGAGGTCTCGGTCAAAGCAAACGAGAGGTCTATTGAATACCAGATTGACAGGAAAGTTGTAAATGTGCGTGACCAATACTCATCGCTTTCAGGAACTGCAATTGACATATTAAAAAATGTCCCGTCTATCAAGGTAGACATCGAAGATAATGTAACCATCAGGGGAAACAGCAATTTCACAGTTTTGATTGATGGCAGGCCGTCAGTGCTTGAGGGGAGTGAAGCGCTTCAGCAAATTCCTGCCGGTATGATTGCAAATATAGAGATTATCACCAACCCGTCTGCCAAATATGATCCGGAGGGAACAGGTGGTATCATCAACATAGTAACAAAAAAACGTACCATCACAGGATTGAGCGGTCTTGTAAATGCCGATGCAGGTCTTGACGAAAAGTATGGCGGGAATTTTTTACTGAATTACCGTACCGAAAAGTTTAATTTTTTTGTCGGAGCTGACTATAATGACAGGAATTATCCCGGCTCACTTAAGCGCAGACAGGAAACTTACAGAGCTGATACCACATCATTTCTCAACTCCGACGGAAGCTATAAAAGAGGCTATAAACGTTACAGCGGAAGAGCCGGTATTGAATGGTTTCCGGATGATAACAACAGCCTGAGCATCAGTGGACGTTATGGTTACAGGAAAATGCAGGGCGAGGCAACCATTGAATATGAGGAATGGACAAATTTTTCAGACGATAAAAACATCTATACGAATGAAGAGGACTTTTACCGTGATGGTAATTTCTATTCGCTCAATGGTGAATATACACATCATTTCGGCAGTGCCGGACGAAAAGAAGATGATCACAGGCTGGACGTGCATCTGATGACCTTTAAACGCGAGGGTGATGAAGAATCCCTTAACTTTCTGCTTGATTCGGACGGTACGATAAGTGATGGTCAAAAATCAACGGAAAGCGGACCATCACAAGGTATAAACTACCGTGTAAATTACAAGCAACCCTTCTCAAAAGCTTTTAATATTGAAACAGGCCTGCAGGGAAGGATTCGGGAATCAAATGAATCTAATGGTTTATTGAATTACAATCCGGTCAACAAAGAATTTGTATTCCAGGAACTTTTCAGCAATGAAGTGACTTATAGCAGGCGAATAAATGCCTTGTATGGGCTGATAAAAGGAGAACATAATAACTGGGGTTACCAATTCGGTTTAAGGGGCGAATATACCTACCGCGACATCAATATGCAGGAGCAGGGACAGTTTATTATTGATCGATGGGACTACTTCCCTACCCTGCACATGTCATATCATCCTGGTGAAAAAAATCAGTTCATGGCCAGTTATACACGCCGGATAGACAGACCCAGGGGATGGTACCTGGAGCCATTCATCACCTGGCGGGATGCTTTTAATGTCCGTAGGGGAAATCCCGATTTGCAGCCCGAATACATTGCTTCCTATGAAATTGGCTATCAAAGAGACATCAGCAAAACAAATGCCATTTCAGCCGAAATATATTACCGGGTGACTAACAATAAAATTGAAAGGATTCGTGGTGTATACCAGGATAACATTATGCTGTCAACCTATGCGAATGTGGGCACTGACTATGCGCTGGGTTCGGAAATTATGCTGAACACAAATATCACCGACTGGTGGGAATCCGATTTTTCAGGTAATTTCTATAATTATCGCGTCAAAGGGGATGTTAACGGTGAAAAACTTGACAGGGAGAGCTTTACCTGGTCTGTTGAATGGAATAGCATTTTCAAAATTACGAAAACCACACGCATTCAAATCAGTCCGGAATATGACAGCCGTGAGGTGGAAGCACAGGAAACAGAAGCAGCCGAGTTCGAAATTGATGGCGCTATACGTCAGTCATTGTTCAACAATAAGCTTAATCTCACTTTACAGGTCAGAGATATATTTAACACTGACAAACATGAATCAAGAACTGAAGCCAACGATTTTTATTCCTATCGTTTATACACCCACAAAGCGCCAATTGTTATGCTGAATATTACCTGGCGCATAAACAATTACAGAAACGGCCGCGAACGTGGCGCCAACGGGGATGGTGGTATGGAAGGCGGAGATGAGATGTAGTGATATTTTTGAGTCAGCTTCCTAAACGTAAGATTTTTCCCTCTACCGGGTAGAGACAGGTCTCCAATCAGTCGGAATCAAGGCGTTTCTGTATCCGGATTACAAAAACAATAAGGTAGTGAGATAGTTGTTTCCTGTCAATCCCTGTCAAACGACCAAGCCCTGCTAATGAAATCCTATCGCAGTATGATGTAAGAAAAGATGCCATATCATACTTAAATTCAAATTCCAAATCTTTGGGGAACTCTTTTCCCTGATTTTGGTTATGTCGTTTTATTTCATCCCTGCTATTATAAAAATCCTCAATTGCTTCTTTTACAGTATTCCCTTGTCCAAATAAGCTAAACTTATATGGATTTACCTGGTTCAAAGCATAATGGACATCAAAAGTGCCGTCTTCCCCTTTTTCAATTATTGCAACGAATTTCATAGCTCTATTTTTTACTAAAGTTTTACTCCCGAATCTTTACTAATAGCCCTTGATGTTCCTTTTTAGACTTCCTGGCTTTTGTGATGGCTCAATTGAAACTCTATTCCGGTTATTGGGCTAAATCACCACGGATGCTTTCCATCCCTTACCCAATAACAACCAGCTTTTTTAAGCTTCTTTTCTATTTCGGAATAATTCATTGTTGTTTCAGCATTTTTCAGTATTAAGTTAACATGATTTTTGAAGAAATCTAACTTCGCCCTAAATGACAAATATTCAGCAAGATGCCAATTTGTTATATAGTAGTTGACACTTAATTGTGAGGAAACCTTATTTTTCAAAATTTTTATCCTTAATAGAAAGGATGAATCCGTTCAGTAATACCCCTGGTATTATTTTTTGACGAAGTTGACTGTCTGCAAAACGGGACGCTGATAATCTTCCTGAGGCAAATCCGGGACGGGTATATAAACCGAACCAGGATTCCGTTTGCTCAATCGGTAGCACTGGTTGGCATGCGGAATATCAAAAAGTATGAGAAAAAAACAAAAACGCTCCGGTTGATTTTTATCTAAAACTAATCCCTTCAACATATTTTGTAAATAAATCCAATTGATCTGCATGTGTTACTTTCTTACCGTTTAGCTGAAAGTTATCAAACGTAACATTTTTTATCAGGTGATTCTCATCATAACCTGCAATAAAAGACAGCGAATAGCCAACATTATACCTTGAAACAGTCACATAAATATCTTTAAACAAAATATTTTCAGCGGTCCCAATCTTTTCTTCACTTGAATAACGGCTTTTTAAGATGCGCATATCAATCAGTTTGTTGTAATAATGATCAACCCTGATATCCTCAAATAAATTATTAGAAACATGAGTCCCCATCAGCATTATGTATTTTGTAATAATTCATTTCTTCCAAGTTCATTTAATCCTGAACTGTCAATCATTGAATATTTTCACCGATCATCCAAATTTTTTATTCTATTTTTGCAGTTGATTGGTTTTTATCCGATATTTGAAATTCAATAGTTTTCCAGTAAAAAAGCATTTTTTTTCATTTGCGATTTATTATGAAAAAGACTCAGTTTTTAATAATTTTTTTTTTTCATAAACCTATCGGTTCTAAACTCTCAGCCCCGTCCGGGTGACTTTTTTAAAGAATACATCCGGACTATGCCTGATATAGAAGGAAACGAAGAATTTTTACGGGTTGGTGGCAAGTTAAATTACCAAGAGAAAACTCCTGAATTTCCTGAGGGTGACTATAAAGACGGAAATATTCGTTTTCCCGGAGATGTTGTTCTGAAGGATGCTATAAAAGCTGAAATTCAAATTGAGAAGATGCTTTGCCACGACTATACCACAGGCTTGGCCATAAGCCTTAATGGGAACCCATTTATTGAATTCCCTGAGGCCGAAGGAATTCCTAAACCACAGGAAGGATACATGCACCATTTTTTCCCGGTTGTCGAAGTCCCTTTAGATTACCTTAAAAAAGGCACTGAAAATTTTCTTAGCCTGAAAGTGGACACATTCCAGGTATGGGGATGGCCACAAAATCTCGTTTACGGGGTAATTCTGAGAGTATATTATGAAATTAAAAAAGAAAATATGCCTGTTATTGAACTACCTGCCAGTAAAAATACAATTTCCCTTAACCAGGAAATCCTTGTAAACACAAAAACTCCCGGGCAAATCAAAAAAGTGGATTATATCGCTCATTGTAAAGATGTGAACATGGAGGGAGACGGCAAATATACACAATAACTTATTGTAAAATTCTTTTAAATATCAAAGACATGAAA
>CAZVTW010000223.1:0-9068 GCA_964629805.1 uncultured Bacteroidales bacterium
CTGATTGCTGACGGGAAAGAGGTTGATACGAAGAGGATGATATTGACTGAGTAAAAAAGTATGAACTAATAATCAATGAAATGAAAAAACATGTATTAATCTTCGTATTTGTTGTATTTTGCATATGGATGTGTAATGATACAGATAAGAATGTTATTGATAATACTCCATGGAAAACTTGTGGAAAAATTGGCAAAATAGATTTTAAGAGTATTATTTCTGAGGCAGATACAGTGTATAACATTGTAAGTTTAGATCTACCAAATAAAATTGGCTGCATTATCATTAATTCACAATCTCAATTTCAAGAGGTTTTCCGGAATGACAATATACAACCTGATATAAATTTTAGGGAAAACACCATTATTGGTGAAAGCATTACATTGTTAAAATGTCATGATTATCAAGTGGAAAGGTTACTAATGTTTCATGAAAAAAACAGAATTTATATATATGAAAGAGATATCACTGTTAAAGAGAATGTTGAATATCTGGATTCAATATCTTCTACTTATTTAAATGATTCTATACCTCTTGATTCAGACTATAAAAGAATAATTGATTGGTTATTAGTTCCAAAGATAAAGCCTGATGAAAATATCTTTATATTAAACAATACATCATATGAGTCAACTCCAAATGGATGATTTTGTCAAAATAGAGCCTGCCCCGTACATAAAACATCCGGGGGAAGGATATTTTTACCAGAGTCACGATAATCAAGACAAGGGTTCTTCCCTCCTGATTCGGAGAAAACAACGAAGATTTGGCAATAACGAGGCTGTTAGGTGTCGATACATTATATAAAAGAAATTTTGAATATGAGAAATTTAATATCAACTTTTTGTATTTTAATGTTATTATCTATTGGTTGCAGAGAAAAAGTCATATATGAAATACCAAATTTTGAGGTCAAACCAACAGTTAACGGAATAATATATCCGGATAGTCTGATTTGTGTTCATATTTCACTTGCCAGCGGATTAGAAAATGAAGAAATAGTAAATGTTCAGGATGCTAAGGTCATTCTTTTTACAGATGAAATGCCTGCAGATACATTGTGTCATGTGGGGGAAGGATGGTTCAGGTCAACGACTTTTGCGAAATGCAATAAAACTTACAAATGCCTGATAGATGTTAACGGATACGAACAGATTACATGCAGTACATACATTCCAAAACCTGATACTTTATGTTGTATTAATCATAATAAAAACGCAGGGAAAGATGAAGAAGGTGTTATTTATCCTTCGGTAACGTTTACCATAAAAGATATACCCGCTATCAGGCAATTTTATGAAGTACATATTAGATTTCTTGAAAGAGGAAATATTCAATTTGCAGAAATACATCATATTTCGGATTCGGTTATATTAAATGAAGGGATGTCAATCGCTTTATTTTCAAATGAAATGATTAAGAACGATGAATATTGTATGACACTGAATTATAGAACCAATTCCACATCGTCATGGGGAGATGAGCCTTTAAAGATGGACTTATATCCCCTTGTTATTGAATTACGTACAGTATCTTATGATTACTATCAATATGCGAAACAACTGTTTTTTTATAAAAAAGGCAGATACCCGGAATACTCAATGAATAGTTTTATTCCTGTTCCGCTTTATAGCAATATAAAAAACGGGTATGGCATAATTGCGGGATATTCAGCGTATTTCTCAGATACAATTGATATAAATTAGGATCAATATGAAAAGACATTCTTTAGCGCTCTTTACCTTTTTTATCCTCAATTTTATAATTCTTTCGCAACGCCTGCCAGGTCAAATAACAATATCAGGGTTTGTTAAAGACAAACATTCAGGAGAAGTCATAATTGGCGCTAATATTTATTGTACAGGGCAAAAAGTTGGTACAACAACTGATAACAACGGATATTTTAACATAATCCTTGATACTCCCTCTGAAATTAATGTCTCATATGTAGGATATACGTCTGAAAATTATAACATTGCAGAAAATCAGGAAGATACTGTATTACATATTTTTTTGTCAGGAAATACGGAACTTGATGAAGTTGTAGTACACGGATTGCGAAAAAATCAATTCAATGTTATCAGTTTGAATAATAAAGAATTGATGAATTTACCGGCATTAGGCGGAAAGCCTGATATCATGAAAAGTCTTCAGCTAATGCCCGGGATTCAGCCCCAAAAGGAGGGAAGAAGTCTGATATTAGTCCGCGGTGGTGATCCGGGTCAAAATTTATATTTATTTGATAATGTTTCAGTAATCTATGTAAATCATCTTGGCGGATTTACTTCTGTCTTCAATCCTGAAATCATTAATAATATTGATGTATATAAAGGTAATTTTCCTGCAAGATATGGAGGTAAGTTGTCTTCAATTGTTGATATAACTCAAAAGACCGGTGACAATACCAGAAAGAGAAAATCGATAAGTATAGGATTAACAGATATGTCTTTTTCAATTGAAGGCCCCTTAAAGAATAAAAAAAGTACCTATATCATCACAGGTCGCAAAACTATGATAGATGGGCTTATGTACCTGGTAAGCAGCCTTGCCGATAGTGATTATTTTGTATCATATGGTTTTCATGATATTAATGCAAAGTTTACTCATAAGCCAAATAAAAGAAACAACATATTTGTGAATTTTTATCAGGGAGATGATTATCTTTTTTTTTGGTCAAACCCATCCGAATCAAACGATCAGCAAACAAACAGAATATCCAATATTTGGGGTAATCTCCTAACCTCTGTAAGCTGGCAGCATGCTTTTTCGTCAGGAGTCTGCTTTAATAGTTCTGTTTCATTTTCAAAGTACAGGCTTAAGAATAAACAACTGTTCACAATACCATTAAATAATTCAGTTTATAAATCGGTAACAAAAAAAAATTCTTCAGTTGAAGATTTTTCTGTGAAATCAGCTTTAAAATGGAATCCGGTGAAATTTTGGAATATTAAAACAGGATTGCATTTATCGTATTTAAACCATCAGCCAAATATTCTCAGCAAAAAGGACATGGATATACAATCTTCATTATCTTCTAAATCTGTTGATGCTGCAGTTTATATAGAGAATTCAGTACAACTAAATTCGTATTTTAAATTTTACCCGGGAATTCGTTTTGATTATTATCATTCTGACGATTTTTCTGATATAAGTATTGAACCACGAATAGACTTGATAATGAATGTTTCACCTGACCAAAAATTGAATCTTAATTTTACGAAGATGAGTCAGAAATCACATTTGATTTTTACTCATTCCAACATCATGAATAACGAAATTTGGATACCCTCAGATGCTCAAATACCCCCGTCTCAATCCTGCCAATATTCCCTGGGGTGGGAAGGTTCATTCAGAGGAGATAGATTCAGAGCAGAGTTAGTAACATATTATAAGAAAATGGAAAATCTTGCAACCCTGAGAGAAGGTTATTCATATATGTGGGGAGATACAAACTGGAAAAATAAAATTGAATCATCAGGACAAGGAATATCATATGGCTTTGAATCATTTATAGAACTTAATCATCACACATGGAATGGATTTATTGGTTATAGTTATTCTCATTCTGTAAGACAATTTAATACAATAAATAATGGAAAAAAATATGTATTTGACTATGATCGACCCCATAATTTATCTTTATACCTTTCCGGCAGAATAAACAGGAATTTGCAAATCTATTTTAATTGGGTATATCAAACAGGATTACCATATACCCAAGCTATTGGAAAGCATTTTACGCCTTCATTAATACCGGATGAAAACGATGATTATTTTTATTATGATGCCTTAATATATGGCAACCGAAATAATGCAAGGATGAAAGATTATCACAGGCTGGACATAGGAGCTACTTATACTTACATAAATAAGAGGAAAAGAAAGGTTGTCTGGACTTTTTCTGTTTACAATGTATATAACAGACATAATCCGTATTTTTATTATTATAATACAAATGTTACAGGTGAAATGTATACACCTGAAAGCGGAATTAAAACTGAACCGGTTTCTCTCTACCAAATGTGCTTTTTTCCAATAATACCTTCTGTTTCTTATAAAGTATATTTTGAGAATAATAACAGGGAAAAAAGTCAGAACTCTTTTGTTGAACGCCTGATAAACTGGTTAAGTTATGAATAACAAGGAATTGTCAATTTATATAGTTTTCATTTTTTTCGCTTTTTTTTCTCATTTGCAGACCAATGCCCAACAATCATATATAAAGAACAGATGGTGTTTTGATATGGGATATTCAAATGACAGGCAGGGTAGCCAAAACAACAGAAGTTTAGTAATACATATGACCCATGGAATGACAAACCATTTGGAAGCAGGACTTTATTCAGGTTATGGTGTTGATTATTCCGAAATGTGGCATTATTCAAATTCTTTATATTATGGAATAACCCTTCGGTATCATCTTCTACCTTATATTATAAAAAGTAATGACTTTAGATTAGATGTATATATGGCCGGGAAATACGGTGGTTTTTATTATATAAGTAAGATTTTTCCGGATCGAAAAAATTATTTTGGAAAGGAGTTTGGCATAGGAGCCGGTGTATCCTTGTATCCCTGGAAGCATTTTGGTTTTTTTTGTGAGTATATTGCAGGAAACATATATTTAACATCAAATCATCAATGGAAATTTGGAGTAAAAGTTAAATTTAAAAACGATAAAGAATGAAACACTCATGAACTGCAACATGTCTCGACTATAGTTTGTGCCATATGACTATGTAAAATAATGGACATTGATTTTCAGGCATATGGCACAAGTTCAGGTAAAGTCAGCTTGATATTTTTGATGTCAAATGACATTACAAATATCCTACGCTGCTTTTCGGTTAAAAAACAGATAAACTATCGAATCTTGTTTTTAAAGTATCTAAATTTGAATCCATAAAACAAAGAGAACAATATTTTTACTATTGATACATTTATTTCGTTACAAATACTTAGATGACTACAAATAATTAGAACTCACATCATAAATAATAAAAATTTCCAGGAATTTGTACAATACAAAAAATCCTGATCATTTATCTTTTTTAAAATAAAAATTACCGGTGAAAGAAGATGTCACCCAGGGGGTTTGCTTTTTATCAGATACATGCTTTACTGTTGCTCCAACGCGTTTGAAAACCTCTTCAATTTTAATATTTGGTGTTTGGATATATTTTAACAATTCACCGGTGTAAATACCGTTTCTTCCGGTTCCGTCCGAAGCGACGCTGCCCGGTGAGGTTGAGTATGCAATGAATGTCCCGTCGGGCGCTGCCATAAAAGCCAATCCACTGGATTTTGTTGAGCGTGACCAACTTTTCTCAAAGGGGTTATCCCGGCAGGCATCCAGGATGACAATATTGGCCTTATTATTTGACCCTTCCATCTCGGCTAGCACA
Source organism: uncultured Bacteroidales bacterium (assembly GCA_964629805.1). Classification (GTDB taxonomy): domain Bacteria; phylum Bacteroidota; class Bacteroidia; order Bacteroidales; family CAZVTW01; genus CAZVTW01. The sequence continues at coordinate 5,406 of CAZVTW010000223.1, forward strand.
TCATCAACATTCACACAATATGAACGAACCACTTCAGGAGAATTCAGTTCAGCTTCCACAGGGATGATATAATTTTCTCCCTGGACCTGGATACCATGACCTGCATAAAAAAACAACGCGATATTGTAGCTGTGGAGCTTACTGCCAAAGTCCAGGATGGCGCCGGTTGTTTCGTCTTTGTTTTTCAAATCTTCGTACAATAGCACTTCAAAATCCATGTCTTTGAGCGCTTTTGCCATATCCCTGGCATCGTTCAGGGTGTTTTTTAATGTTCCGACAGACCGGTAATTTGAGTTTCCGATGATGAGTGCAAGACGTTTCTCAAGATCAGCATCCGGGTTGTAATTGATGGTCCTGACAGATGATATGCTGCTGCCTGCCCTGTTTTTGGCTTCGATTTTAATGAAATTCATGCTTCCGGGCAATTGCAGAATGTTTTTGTAGTGAAGCAATGTGCTTTCTTTTAGTTCTCTAAAGCCCCTGTCGTCAGGAACAATTGAATCATTGATATAAACCAGCATTTCGTCAATATCAACAGATGAAAAGATGTTGGCAGAAATTTCAAATTCAGCCATATTAACCAGACTAGTTTGCTCAACAGGGTTTGTCCATATAATTGATGGCGGGCTAAGGGCCTGAACGTTAATTGAGATATCCTCAGATTGAACAGTGAATCCGTTTTTGTCAGTTGCTGAGAGCTTAAAAACGGATATTCCGGTATTAACATCAAGGTTTGCCTGTATGTCGTAGTTTATGTTAAGACTTTCGCCGGATTCTAATTTTTTTATATATTGATTTGCTTCAAATATCATTCCCGGCATTTTATTCTTGTCGCTCAGTCGAAGCTTTAAACCTTCCGAAGGACTATCCCCGGTATTTTTTAATTTAAAACTTAAACTGATCTTTTCATTGGCATCAATTTTTTCATTGTCATTTTCTTCTTCGAATCCTGCATATTGAGTTTCTAATTTTGGCGTCAGGTATTCTACAATAAGTTCTTTCGGTTGCCTGAAAAAGAATTCACTGCGATGTTTGAATTTCTCAGCTTTATCAGCACATTTAGCATAAACAAAAGGCAGGGCTATTTCAACTTTATCACCCCCTAAATCCTCATGCACAATAAATGTTAAATATGCCGTATCGTGGACACAGAGGTAATCAGGAGTTGTATCGTTGAGTTGCAGGCATGAAATTTTGCCCCTGGGTTTTAAATTAAGCTTTGAACGTTCCAGGACAATGACTGATTTTTTGTCTTTTTCGGGCATCAGGTCTTCATTCACCCATTCAACTATAATCTGTACTTTGAATGAATCCTGGCCCATTTCGCCCTTATGTACTTTTATTTTCGCATTTTTTTTGTCTGATATTGAGACAATTTGCTCATAATCCTGGGAAAAAACAGGAATTGAACCAAATAGTATTATGAGCCACGAAAAGATGATTGTTTTTTGAAGATGTATCATGGTTATGAAGTTTATCTTGATATCATATAAGTTATTCCAAAACCAAAACCGAATGCTCTTGTTGTTGTGTTTCCGGCGCTTCCTGCCATGTCAACGATATCATCCCTGTATTTTGATTTTTCATACTTCAAATCTGATATTCCCCAGGTGACAGAAGGGCCAAAGTTGAGATTCATGTAATATCCCAATGGAATAGACATTCCCAGGGCTGCATAAGCAGACAGGTTAGATTCCGCAATATCCCATTCCTCGTTCATCTGTATCGATTCATCAGTAAATTCGTATTGTTCAACATCATACAACTCAATGTGATATTTTGGGTAATATCCTGAATGAACAGAATTTCCTGTTACTTCGCAATTGCCTGAAAGCAAAATAGAGTATTTGACGCCGGCCTGTACATAAAAGTTAATTTTGTTTGGCTTTGTTGACCGTAGGGTCAAAGCTATCGGAATATCAAGATATTGCAGCTCGTCTGTCTCTTCAATTTCTGCTTCAACCCACCGATAATATGAATCATTATCCTGATCGGTCATTTTATTGTCAAGATTTCGGTTGACATAATCTTTGAGAGCAAAGGTATTAGAATAGTTACTTACGCCTACACCTGTCATAATGCCTATGTTGTCAGTAAAATGCAGAATGATGTCAACTCCGGCTTCATAGCTGAAATTCGAAGTTGATTCCCAGTAGGATGAATTGGCAATCTCAGAGTTATAGATTTGTGTAAGCGCCGGAGTAGCATGTATGCCTGCCCAAATTGAACTTGTTTTATGCTTTCTGACTTCATAGATGGCAAAATCAGATAATGTATTTCTGACTTTCTTAAATTGGATATACAAATCTACCTCATTATCTGATTTGATAAGTTTGTTTTGCCAGTTTATACCGGAAAGACTTTTTACTGTGGATACTTTAACCATGTAAACAGGCTTGTCGAATTTTTGAGGCGGGCTAATAGAGGCATTCCCCAAATCAAGCTTTACTGAAACACCGGAAGGGAATAATTTTTCAAGGCGTTTAATATATAACTGCAACGAAAGATGTTTCCCCGAGGTTTTTTTTGTCTCAATATCATTATAAACTTTAGATTGAAGACCTTTTCTGAATAGCCCCTGCAACTTTTCATTATATTCTTTTGAAAGGGATTGTCCATCCATTGTTAGTCCGGAATATTTTTGGTAATCTTCTAATAACCTGAACACTTCTAATTCAATTTGGTGCAATTCGTCTGAGGTGAACTTTTGGGCTATTGAGTTTAAACTGAAAAAAATAATAGCTATTGTAGCAAAATACTTGATGATTGAAACAGTTTTCATTATTTATACATTTTATTTGTAAGAGTCGATTTTAAAAAGGCGGCATCTAAGGTTAAAACCCTAAAAACAATATTAACCCTGTCCCTTTCTTGATCGAACTCTTGTATTTATATTTCAAAATCAATTCTTCTATGTTTTTGTTGTATTCGAACATATAATAATAGTTTTATTTTGAGGAAACCAGCTCTTTAATTTTATTGCTAACTAATTGAAATATAGTATCGTTAATAATGCTAAATTTCTTTATAATTCTATTTTGGCTAATAGTGAATATTTTATGAGTTTTAATTAGTGACTTTTCAGGTAGTACACCAAATTCAAGATCTTTATCTGATAGTTGAATGGAATATTCGTCTGCATAAGTTTTGCTGGTAATTACACATACCATAACATCATGATAATTAGTATTATAATCATTGTTTGAGACAATAAGTACAGGACGTTTTTTAATTGCATTCAAATCTGAATACGGAAACGGTACAAGTACAATTTCTTTTTGTTTATAATTCATCCCATTTGGCGCTTTCATTTTCCTGGCAATTATCAAGTGAATAGCCTGTTAGGTCATCTGTATAATCACCAAGGTACAATCCATATTTTTGCTCATATAATATGTCAATCAGTTTATTCATTTTTTTAATTAATGAATTATTTTTTAACATCATCAATTCTTCTTTCATTTTGTTGTATTCCTGCAATGGTATTTTTATTGATTCCATAATTTTTTTCACAAATATACGAAAAAACAAGAGCTGTACAAGGGTCAAAATTTGATTATTTGCATCTGTAAGAACAAATATTTTTGATATTCAAAGCCTTATTTATCACTCCTTCACAAACTGCCCGAAATACTTCCTCTCGTTTAGTTTCATCCTGATAAA
>CAZVTW010000224.1:0-2167 GCA_964629805.1 uncultured Bacteroidales bacterium
TTTCTTTATCGTCACGGAAAGTGATGGCTCCCGGCGGGCAAACATTGGCGCATGTCTCACACCCGACGCAATTATCGTCATCCACCACTGGTTTGCCACGATAATTCTTATACGGAACATGTGGCTTCTTTGGAAACGATGAAGTATATGAGGGAGTAAACAATGAAACTATTGCTTCGCCGAGTTCTCTTATTTTTGGATAACGCATATTTCTTCTTTTTTGATAAGTTGACTCACTGATTCATTTTTTGTCCTGATTATCCTCTTCTCTCACTTCCACAACATCTTCATAATCATCAACAACGCTTTTGTCCCACAGTTTGATGCCATAGTTGTAGGAACCCCTGACCAGGGCATGGGCAGATACTGTTGCTGCAAAGAAGAGTAATGGTATTGCTATCAAAGCTTTAATGCCTATATCACTAAATCCGAAAAAGAACAACAGACTCAGCAATATACAGCAAGTGCCAAGCGTCACGCATTTGGTGGCTGCCTGCAAACGGTTGTAAACATCCGGTAATCGTATCAATCCAAGGCAACCGAAAAAATTAAATAATACGCCGATTATCAATAATATGATGCCAATACTATTCATTCAGTTTTTTCCTCCCTAAATATTTAGCTAAGGTTAATGTTCCGATGAAACTTAAAATTATCCAGGCAATGCCAATGTCTATGATAAATGTTTTGCCGGTTTGTAATGCCAGAACAGCACAAATACCAACAACGAGTATTCCGAAAATATCGATAGCAACCATCCTGTCAGCCAGTGTTGGCCCGGCGATAACCCTGTACAAACAGGCAAACCCCAGAATAATGAGAATGTATAAAAATATGTCAGTCATCAGTTCCATAATGATTCGTATTCAGCTATTAGTCAAATATTTTGATCAGGTATTTTTCAAACCGGCCTGCAATTTTCCGGGAATAAACTTCCGGGTCAGGATTATTCACATATATCCAGTGAATATACAGATAGTCATCTATAATGTCTACGGAAATTGTTCCGGGTGTCATGGTTATAGAGTTTGCCAGTACAGTCCTGCCAAACTGTGTTTGTATCGCCAGTTTTACTTTTACAATACCCGGTTTTATTGGCATATCGGGATGCAGAACCCTGTATGCTACATCAAAATTGGCTTTGACACATTCCCACACCAAAATAACAATATAGAGCAGTAGCCATAAAATCCGTCCGGGATGAAATATTTTATGCACTTTGTCAAAAAAATGAGGCACAAAAATTATCGCTGTAATCAAAGAAACAATTATCCCGGTGATGACATTAGGCAAAGACAGACTGTATGTCAAAGCCAGCCAGGTTAAAAAAAGAAATATAAAATAAACAATAAACCTCATATCAATATCCGATAATAGTTTTTGAGTATCTGGTTGTTTCAATTAACGTATCCACAGCAGGTGATAACACAATTTCCCTGACCTGTGGAAAAATGAGCGCGCTAAGAGCTATACAGAGCAAAGCAAGCACAATCATAGAGAAGCACATGGCAAAAGGAACCTCTTTGATAGCTTTTGAGAATTTTGATTTGCCAAAAAAGCCGAATTTTTGTACTTTCAGAAATGATGCCAGTGTAATGATACTGACAATGACAGCAAGTATACCGATTGTATATTGTTCTGCCTTCACTGCAGCTATGATAATCAGTAGTTTACTAAAAAAACCGTTAAATGGCGGTATTCCTGAAATCGACATTGAAGCTCCAAGTGAAGTAGAGGTTGTGACCGGCATGGATGACCATAATCCGCCAAGTTTTTTGAGATCACGTGTGCCGGTTGTGTATTCAACAGCGCCGGCATTTAAGAATAATAAACCTTTAAAAACCGCATGATTGATGAGATGGAACAGTCCGCCGGCAATAGCCAGGGCAGCTACTTCCTTGTCTCCGCCTTCTGCAAGTACGATCATCCCGATACCAGCGCCAATGACAACATATCCCATCTGACTGATAGAATGGTATGCCAAAAGCCTTTTCACATCCCATTGTCCTATGGCGAGAAAAACGCCAATGATCATTGAGAGTGTGCCAATAATGGTAATGAGCCAGGCAATATCAACAGACAGCGGCAGCATATTAAAGAAAAGCCTCAGAATGGCATAAATACCTATCGCTTTTATCAGGACACCGGACAACATAGCAGAAATAGG
>CAZVTW010000224.1:2267-9057 GCA_964629805.1 uncultured Bacteroidales bacterium
ATGACAGAAATTTCAAGAAATACGAATAAATTGAATAAATCGCCTGTCAGGACAACCCCGTTCATACCACTGACCATCAGGCAAAACAAAGTAAAGAAGTATGAAGTGCCGGTAAATTTTTTCATGTAAGATGTTGCATAATAGGCTGACAGAAATGCGATGATGTTGATTATGATGAGCACAAAAATACTCAGGCCGTCAAGTACAAGTGAAATTGCAACAGGTACATTGCCAAGAGGTTCCCAGCCGCCAATCTGGTATGTGACAGGAACATCAGTACCTTTTAGTACAAAAAACACAGCCAGGACACACAACATTAAAAAGACCAGGGATGCCAGAACTTTCCCAATCCCCCGTATTATTTTTGACAACAAAGGAATTAAAAATGCTGTTGCAAGAGGTAAAACTACAAATAAGAGAATGAGCCAGTCCATCATTTATCCTTTTAATAAGTTTATTTTTCTGATATCAAAAGTGCCGTATTTTTTGTATATCCTGATTGCAATAGCTAAAAGCATAGCAGTTGTTGCCAGTCCGATGACAATAACTGTTAAAACCATGGCCTGTGGCAAAGGATCAACTACCGGCACCTCCGGTTTTGCCGGATCAACAATCGGCGCTGCTCCTCCTTCCACATATCCAACCAGGATGAGCATGAGATTCAGTGCATATTGCATGATACATAGTCCCAGAACGATTTTTACCAGGTTTCTCCTGGAAATTATCCCGTAAAGACCAATCAAAAACAATATGAAACAAAGTACGTAAACAATCATATAATCTTATTTTATGAACCCAAATGTTTTGTGGGTGATGTTTCCTCTTTAAAAATAACAAAAGCCAGAAAAATTGATAACAATGCCGAAGCTACCTCAATACCGATAAAAATATTGTATAGCGGTATAACTCCGGCGCTTATCAATTCACCCGGCACTCCTTTAGGCAAATAATTCGAAAAAAATACATGTGCACCAAGCACAAGTCCAAGCATTGCCAGTATAACAACCAGTAAGATAGCAGCGCTTTCAATTCTTGAAGAGCCTTCTTTACTTTCCCTCATGTCAAAAATATCTTCACCAAATGCCAGTATAACAAGAATAAAGGAAGCAGCCACAATGACGCCCCCGGCAAATCCGCCACCCGGAGTCAGATGCCCGTGCAGGATGATATAAACGCCATATAAAAATATCAGTCCTGATATGAGACGTGTTGTTTCTTTTACGATATTTGTCATTCCTGTCATAGCGCTATTTTTTTAATATCTTCCTTTTAGTCTTAATATAGTCAAAACGCCAAGAGCCGCAGTCAATAGTATTGTTGCTTCTCCAAGTGTATCATATCCCCTGAAATCAAAAAGGATACCTGTTACAAGATTAACACTCCCGGTGCCTGATACGCCTTTATCAATATAAGCTGTTGACATCCTGGTCATATGATCGCCAAATTCATTTAAGCCGTTAATTGCTGTGATAAAATAATACAGAAATACACCGCCGATAATAAGAGCTGCGGAGAAAAATGCAACTGTTCTGAGATTGAAGTAATGTTCCCCTTTAATTTCAACACTGGTCGGTTCCTGTAAGTCCTTTTTCGTACTGACATGAATCACAGCGATCATGATAATGAGCGTAATCGTTTCAACAACTATCTGGACAATAGCCAAATCAGGAGCCCTGAGCAATAAAAAACAGACCACCAGGCCAAATCCGGTTATTCCGTAAGAAATAACCGCAGATAACAGGTCTCTTGCATGCAGTGTATACAGCGAACCTAATATCATAAGGACAAGAATGATAATCAGAGAATCTTCAATCATAAATATATATTCTTTATATTAAGATTATAAACATAACAATCAATCCGGCCAGAAGCCAAATGGAATATAAAGGCAATGTCCCTGTATGACAGAAACGCAGCCCGTCATTGATTAAAAATACAATTCTCTTTGATACATCGTATATATCAAACCATTTCTTTTCAGCTTTTTTATAGAAAAATGCAAAAAGCGGAAATTCACTGAGTGTTTTATAAAAATTTGTCACCGGAAATGCTGTTTTCTCCCTGAAAACTTCTCCCCCAATAAAACTATCCTCAGTTCTGAAATTTTTCAGGTTACCAGCTAAATAAATGATGAACCCGAGTAAAACGGATATTAATACAAGAACAGACAACAGGGTAGAATCCCATGCTCCGAAATATTCAAATGAACCTGTTACAGGCATAATAATTTTAGGGATGACATAATTTGTGGCAAATACGCCAAAAGCAATACATGTCAGTGCCAGCACAATTTTTGGAAACCACATGGTCGCCGGAACTTCTTTTACGGTTTGAGCTATTTCTGTTTTTTGACCCAGGTATATTCCTGAGATGAATTTGATAAAACTGGCCAATGTCAGTGCGGAGCCCAATACAGCCAGAGCCAGCCATAAAATCCACAGGTTATTTGCAACACCGGGTATTTTCCCGAAATCAATAATACCCTGGTAGATCATCCATTTAGATGCAAAACCGTTTAAGGGTGGTATCCCGGAGATAGAAAGTGCAAACACCAGGGCCGCTATGAATGATAAAGGCATTGCTTTAGAGAGTCCTCCCAGTTTTTCCAGGTCATCTTCCCCGGTTTGTCTTTCAACACTGCCGGCAGAAAGCAATAACCCGCTTTTATATAGTGCATTGTTAATCATGTGAAACAACCCGCCGGCTATTCCAAGTGGCGTACCCAAACCAATTCCTGTCACCATATATCCGACCTGTGAAACTGCGTGATAGCCGAGTAATTTTTTATAATTATGCTGAACAAGGGCCATCATCACAGCAATGATTATGGTTGCCACACCGATAATCAAAAGCGCCAGTGTCAACCACTGGTTCAGGTCAAAAATGTTCATACAAAGCCGGTACATAAAGTAGATGCCCAGTAGTTTATCCAGGGATGCCGGCAGATAGGCGGATGATGTTGCAGGCGCATCTTTGGCATAGTCCGGAATCCAGGAATGAAAGGGAAAGGCGCCGGCTTTTGTAAAACTGCCGATCATGAGACAAATAAACGCAATATTCGTCAAAGCTGTGTTGGTAGCAACCTGCATTCCTGACATGGTCAAAGAACCCGAAACCAGCCATAAAACACCAATACCAAAAATCATCAAACTGTCCGAAGCGCCTATCAGGATAAGTGACTTCTTGGCTGTGGCAGAGTTTTCAGGTGCATCTGATTTGATGAGTTTATATAATGTCAAACCGAGAAGACCCCAGAAAAAGATAAACAGTATAAAATTATCACTGAATACGGCTCCGACAGAACACCCTAAAGTAAGCAGAAAATAGGGATAAAAGTTTCGAATATTCTTTTTCTTTGTGATATATGTAATAGCATAAATATTGATGAGTACGGCAAAAATACAAACAAACAGACCGATTAGTCCGGCCAGATAATCAATATTCAGATGAAAAAGGGTGTTATCATAAAAAATATCGTTCACAGCAGACCCGGTTGCATATGAATTTGACAACAGGTCAATCTTACCCGGCGCATCCATGAATATCAATATAGAAAAATACAATGCAGCGATTGAGGAAATAAGTGAAATCAATCCTTTGAGCATTTTCACGCGTTCCGGAAAAATGAATAAAACAATACCTGCCAGCAGAGGCAATAAAATAAGATATGTTGCTGTATCTGCCATAATTATGATTGTATTAATTTCTGTGTTTTTTCCTGGGATAATTTTATAATGTCATTTGCCGCCAGTATTTTTTCTTTCGTTTTGTAGTCATAGGCAGCAGCTAATCGCTCTGTACAGCAATAACAAGGGTCGACAGCAGCCAGTGATATTGTTGCATCAGAGATTGTTTGTCCGACACATGATTTTTTAAATGTTGCAATGTTAACATAACTCGGTGCCCTGATTTTATGCCGCTTTGGAGAATAGGACCCATCGGATTGGACAAAATGAAATACCTCTCCGCGAGGCGCTTCTGCACGTCCGGTAGCTATTCCTTCGGGCATATTTTTTATTTTTATTTCAATAGCCCCGCCTTTTTCTTTTTTTAAACCTCCAACACATTGCTCTATAATAGAGATTGATTCGTACATTTCAAGTAACCTGACTTCTGCTTTTGCAAAGACATCGCCTTCTTTGGCTGTAATGACTTTCCAGTTGACCAAAGGATAAGCAGCATAAGGATCATCCCTCCTGACGTCAATGTCAACATCAGAGGCCCTGGCTGTGGGGCCGACAGCAGCGTAATGAATGATATCCTCTTTACTTAGCACACCTACTTCTTTTGTCCGGGCATGAATAACAGGATCATCCATGACAGCACCGGTCAGCAAATCAGTTTTCTTTTTGAGTAGTGAGCATATTTTCTCAATTTCCCTGTATTTTTCTTCTTCAATGTCCCTTCTCACACCACCAACTTTAAACATGGCGTAGCTGTTACGGTTTCCGGTGATCATTTCGAACAGGTCAAGAACAGGTTCACGGTATTTCCAGGCCCACATAAACACAGTGTTGTAGCCGAGAAAATGACCTGCCAGTCCCACCCAGAGCAGGTGACTGTGAATTCGTTCAAGTTCACCAACAATACTCCTGATATATTTTGCCCTGACCGGTATATCAACATTGCATATTTCTTCCGTAGCATTTGCAAAAGCGAAGGGATGGGATGTTGAACATATACCGCATATCCTTTCCACAAGGAAGAATGACTGATCATATGTTTTTGACTCACTCAGCTTTTCAATGCCGCGGTGGTTATAACCTGTCTCCCATTTGATATCGCGCACTGTTTCGCCTTCACAATACAGCTTGAAGAGTTCAGGCTCTTCCTGAAGGGGATGATATGGCCCAACCGGTATTATTTTTGTTTCTCCCATTCAACAGATTATTAAAAAAATGATATACTGTTCCGCTTTTATTCTACTTTCTCCTTATTCCATTCTTTACGGTAGGGATACACACCCTCAGCCCAGTTTCCCTCAGAAATGAGTTTTTCCAGGTTTGGATGATTTAAAAATTGTATCCCGAATAACTCATGCATTTCCCGCTCTATCCAGTTTGCTGCTTCGAATATACCGGTCAGTGATTCTATCTCCGGTTTATCATGCGGCACTTTCACCCGCAGGTTCATAATTAGCCCTGACTGGTCATATCCAAAATGATAGTAAATTTCAAATCCGTTTTTCGTGTCTAAAGCTGATGCAATGATGAATCTGAATTTGAGATAGTGAAACAAATATTTAGAAACATCAACAACAGCGTCCCTGTCAATGGTTATTGTGCCCCTGACAGGACTTTTTATGTCTATCCCTGAAATGACAGAGGCAAATCTTTCTTCAATATGTTGCACAAACTCTTTTGAATCCATCAATCCATCAAATTAAGAATTGTTAATCAATTTTACTAAACCGCCAATAATTGCTTCCGGCTTTGGCGGGCAACCGGGGATGTAAGCATCCACAGGAATTATTTTATCTACTGGGCCGGCAAAAGTGTTCCCTTCGGCAAAAATTCCCCCGGTACATCCGCATGCGCCAATAGCAACAACTTTTATAGGTTTTGGCGCCTGATGGTATAATTCAAGCAACCGCACCTTGTCTTTCTGGTTTATTGACCCGTTCACGAGCAGGACATCAGCATGCCGTATGCTGCCGACAAGCACCATCCCGAAACGTTCCACATCATGACGTGGCGTCAGGCAGTCTATAATTTCGATGTCACAATTATTGCATGAAGCGCCACCGAAATGAAACAACCATAATGATTTTTTAAAACAAAAACTTTTAAAGCCCAATTTACCTGAATTTAATATCCGTAAATAATTAATATTATTGCTACTATAACAATTATGTTCATCCAGACCAGAAAAAATTTCATTGCCTGATCAATCCGTAATCTGGGATTTGTATTTCGTATTAATGTGATTAACAGCACAACCCCGAGTACTTTTAAAACTGACCACAGAATATGTATCCCTTCTGTCCTGAACCCACCCAGCAGGATTGTGATAATAAAAGCAGGCAGGATAAACAGGAGCATATATTTTGTGAGTTTGATGACAGCGTAGGGTGTGCCCGAGTATTCAATAAAGGCTCCGTGATTTATCTCAGTTTCAGCTTCTGCTGCATCAAAAGGCACCAATCCCAACTTGGCCTGAGTACAAAAGACAGCTGCAATAAAGAGCAAAATCCCGGATATACTGCCAATGAAAGCGCCTTGTTGCTGCTGGACATCCATTATTTCAGACAGATTCACAGAAATGCCGGCTTTGTAAATAACTGCTGCAACGACAAGGAGAAATGTCAGTTCATAACTGATAACCAGCTTCATCTCTCTTGAAGCGCCGACCATTGCCAGCGGATTTCCTGCTGATGCAGCTCCGATAATAAATGTCAGGGATGGTATAGCCAGCAGGTAAAACAGTACTATGATATCGCCCGAAAATCCTGCATTATATCCAAAAGCCGGAACCAATATCAGCACAGCGGCGGCCATTGCACCAAACAGGCCAAACAGGGGAGCCAGTAAAAAGGTCATTTTTGCACCTTTTGCCGGCAAAATCGTTTCTTTTACAAGCAACAATTTAAAAAAATCGTAAAAAGGCTGTAAAACCGGTGGTCCCTTCCTGAACTGCACATAAGCGGTTACTTTCCGGTCGAACCAGGCAAGCAGACCCCCGATAATGGCTGTGAAAAGGAAACCGGGGAAAATGATATAATAAAACAACTGGTTGATCATATCTCCCATTTAAAATCTTTTACATAAACCTGTTCATTGAATTGATATAT
>CAZVTW010000225.1:0-8953 GCA_964629805.1 uncultured Bacteroidales bacterium
AATGTTTTAATTTGCCAAAATCTTTAATAAAATTTTTGGGACAGGGTACTAGATAGTTACCCTAAATCAATTATTAACCCATAAAAATGTTTAAAAATGAAAAAAACTGCTTTATTAACCGTTTTAATGCTGATTTTGTCTGTAATCCAGTTATTTGGGCAATTCCCTTCACATGTCACACTGATCAAGAGCAAACCCAACGATGTTGTCAGTGTAAAAGGGAACCTGGAACAGGGAAAAATGATGAATGATTTATCATGGGCATCAAGCAGTTCTGTGGCCTGTTTTCCAGCTACTCAGAACAGTAAGTTTACCGGCAATCATGTGTTATATGCGACCAAACTTCCACCACGGGCAAAGATGTATATTACACTTATCCCGGATGACAGGAATGCTAATTTCAGCCTGTATGCCTATTCTATGGGCGCTACTGATTTTCAGTCCATCGTTCCGAAACTTAGCAGTTGTGTCTCATGTGAGGCAGACCATAAATGGGACAGGCCCCGAAAAGGGAAGACCCAGGATCACACCAGGCAGGTCTATCTGAATGCCATTACGAACCCGTATAACGTCATCATTGGAGTTGTGGGGGCAGAAGGATTAAAAAGCGGCGCTTTTACCCTTGAGATTAAAATGGAAGGCGGAGAACAAGCCATAGGTAATAAGCAGGAGAAAGTAGTTGTGAAAACCTTCACCAGTGAAAAAAACAAGTTGATGACACTAAAAGGGGATTTAAATGAAGGCGTGAAAATATATGACTTATCCTGGGCCTCTAAGAGTTCTGTGGCTTGTTTTCCGGCTACTCAGAACAGTAAATTTACCGGCAACCATGTTGTTTATTCAACCCAAATTCCAACCTATTCGGAGATGACAATAACAGTGATTCCGAAAAATACCAGCGCTAATTTTAGTTTATATGCTTACACAATAGGAGTCAACAACAATTCAATTGTTCCTGAATTGCATTCATGTGTTTCGTGCGAGGCAGACCATAAATGGGACAGACCCAGACGAGGAAAAACCCAGGACCACACACGGTCTGTCAAACTGATGGCAGTGAACCGGCCATATAAAGTCATTATTGGTGTTACTGGCGCTGATGGACTGAGTGATGGGGAATTTACACTCAGGGTAGCTGTAAAAAGCAGGTAAGATGGATGCATCGTCTCCTCATCAATTATAACACATTTCAAAGACCAGCACATCATTGAACTGGTCAGGATTACCCCGCCATTGATCAAACTGGTTATTGAGAATTTTATTTTGTTTTTTCATTTATGAGTCAACTCCTAAAAGTAAGATTTTTGTACGCCAGCTGGCGGATGAGGTTTCGAAAATTCACAATAACGCAGAGTTTGGCAACAAATGGACTTTTAGGAGTTGACTCATTCATATCTTGGGTGAAAAGTAAAAAAGCCTTCATTTTCTCCTGTTTCTTTTTTTTAAAGCGATGAAGACTTTTTTTTAAAATTACAATAAGAGATTTATCTTTTATTCAACCACCAGTTTTTTGGAAAAAATTCCGGAAGGAGTTACAATTTCCACAAAATAAACATCATGAGCTTTTCCGGATAGGTCAATTGTTTTGGTATATGTACCCGAGTTGTAATTCTCCTGTGCAATTCGTTCCCGCTGGTTTGTATTTTTATTGATGAGATTTATTGTTACCTCTCCACCGCGTGACAAGGTAAATTGAATATTGCATGAATTTATTGCCGGATTAGGATACAGGCTCCATGCTATTTCTGTTTCAGATCCTTCCTCAATTTCCGGCCCCATATATAATTGTACTTCTATTTGCTCTGCAACTTTATTAAGCGGGAAATTTGTTTCAGTATCCCAAAGGATGAAGATCACGGGTGCAAACAATCCTTTCATAATATGATGATGCCTGTCGTGACCAGGGTGATGTCCACTGCGAAATCCCTCCCTGTGCTCATGTATCTTCTTCATCAGGGCTTTGGGTACATGATTTTTTACAATTTCATGCATTTCATCGTGCCATTGTTTGTGTTTAGGAGCGAGTTCGCTACGGATGTCATCAAAGGTTTCTTCATGATTGTCCATGATTTCCCAGGCTCCGGTTAAAATAGACCTGATCTGCTTTTGAGCTTGTTTCACCTGTTCTTTCTCGTCCGGGGTGAGTTCTTTAAAAGGTCTTTTCTCCCTGAAACGGCAATTTTGTCTTCTGTTTGCGCTTTTATCAATCAAATCGGAAGCAATGTCCCGTAGCTCATCAATTGTTGCTTTTTCCTCTGCTGTAAGTTCTGATTCAAGTTCAGCACGCAAAGGTTTTAAGACCGGCAGAATATTTTCTTCTACATAAGTCTTCATTTCAGTGAAAATTTCGGCTTTCTTCTTTTCAATATTTGTGTAAGTGAAAGCTGTCAGGCTTATAATACCGGCAAGTGGTAACAGCACAGCCAATGCAATAATAACTCTTTTTTTCATTTTTGTTTTCATAACATCTTCATTTTAAATTTGACATAAGTTTAACTTATAGAAAACTATGACAAACATACAGTCAGAAGAATCCGTATATAGAAAAAAATCAACAAACGCCGGTTTTTGTTCTACAAATGTTATTTAGTGCCAATAAGAAAACACATGTTTGTTTGAAAGTGCCACAATTTAAAGCTTACGAAAGAATTATTTACCCCGAGCTTTCCAGCTTGCATGGCAAACCCACAGACTGGGAAGCCTATCGTATACCGGCATTTGTTCAGAGTTTATTCGTGATTGCATTTCGTTGACAAAATACGACTGTTTGATGAAATATCTTGTCTTTTTATGCTGAAAGTTCTATTTTTAGATGTGACTGACTACCTGCTCAAGCCAATTCGGTTTGAACGATTTTTAAAAGCTGTGAATAAGGCAATAAGCATCATAGAGATGAATTCCGGTACTCAACAGGAGAATCCAAATCCCACAAAAGAAAACCGGAAACCGGCAAAAGATTACCTGTTTGTCAAATCAGGCTTTAAATCTGTCCGGGTTAATTTCCATGATATACTTTATGTAGAAGGGTTGAAAGACTATGTCAATATTTACACCACAGCACATAAATACACCAAACTTGAACGTATGAAAAATATTGAAGCAGAACTACCAAAAGAGATGTTTATTCGTATTCACAAATCCTTTATCGTATCTATTCGCAAAGTAGATTCAATATTTGGTAATACCATCGAAATAGGCGGTAAACAATTGCCGGTCGGAAGGTCTTACAAGCAGGTTGTGATGCAGGTTTTTTCGTAGAATTATGACTGAACTCGTTTATACGTTGTTTAAAATCCTGTCTTTTATTTTTTCTAATTCACCCGGTATAATTTGGTTGCCTTTATCATTTTGAGCCACAATTGAAATTTTTTTTCGAATATTTTCAATATTATATCCTTTATTAACAGGGTGATAATGAATTCCGGGGAAATATGACTTTAGTTTTGTTAACAGGATGAGATATTGTGAATTATTGTTCTCTTCAAAATTACCGCTCATTTCTTTTGAGTCATAATAAATTGATACTTCCTTTGAATGTAATAACAGCTGCAATAGAAAAATGAGAACATAACAAACATGTATGTTTTCGTCATTGTGTTGTTTTTCAAGAATATACGCTTCACTCCCTTCCAGTGCCTTTACCCCGGTATTTGAAATGATTTTTATTTTAAATCCGATTAATAGTTGTTTTTTATGATGTTTGGCCGATAAGGATACATCAATGCTGCCAATATTATTTATACCGTCAAAATGATTTCGAATCCGGCGTCTTTTGGTTCTTAATTTTTTCAGTTGACGAGGTAAATCCGGTAATATTTTTTCATGAATATCAGATTTTTCTGTTTCATAATCTGACAATAACTCTGATTTCTTTAGATTTGGATTTCGCTTCGGAATATGTATATCTTTTAACTTTTTCTCAGTTATTTTTTCATTTTCATCAATATAAATGCTTTTCTTTTGATGCAATAAAATTTTATTGTGTAAAACCCTGTCAGAGGTAATAAAAACGGTACTTTTGTTTAGAAGGTGTTTCATGATTTCCTGGTCTGGCATACCCGGAAAAGTATCCCTGATATGAATAATTTCAGGTATGTTTTTTTTATCACGTTTCAAATAATCCAGGACTTTAGAGAATTTTTTGTCCGACACTGATTCATCAACGATAATCATTCGATTGTTTTTTTCTTATATGAATTAACAAATAATATATTTCCAAGGTCATCATAATCTTCAAACATTTTATTCCCGTCATGTTGTAAAGTTTCTTCTCTGAATCCAACAATTGTTAAACCGGCATCCTGAGAATTATGACTGATTATTTTCTTATAGGAAACATTTTCATCATGAATAACAATTTTGATATTCTGTTCGGTTATAGGCAACCTGCCGCTATCAACCAATTCATGCATCCTTGCCTTAACGCTCTTAACATCTTCCTTTTTGCATACATCAAATATTTTTATGTTTGAATGTTTCCAGTCCGGGTGCCCAAGGATAATAAAACTCAGAAGTATCATCAGGTTAGCATTTTCTGCATCTGTCGTTTTAATCCAGACATGAATACCATTCTTAAAAATAATTGGTCTCCGGCTGGCAGCTAAAATACATACATCAAAACTTCCCGAGCTAACCAATTTAAAGTTTTCTATGATATCATTCAGTTCCTCAGGATTTTCTTTGTCGTATTCAAAAATGACCATATTATTCTCCATACCGGCAATTCCCGGTATCTGAATGGATTGAGCGACCGCGGAAGTATATGAAGGAGAGATTATTGTGTCAATGTAGACATAATTATCTTTATCTACATTGTTTATTAATTTTTTGAGTATGGTCTGTGATTGTTCATACGTACTTTTGGAATAATATCCGTCAATACGGTGCAAATATGTTCCAAAGCCATATTTATATGATATCCAATTTAGTAATCGGAATGTATTATCCCGCAGGAAAGAGTTTTTTGAAATACATATAGCGCTGGGCCGCCATTCGGTTCTTGTGCGTGCTGTGTTATTTTTTTGTAAATATAATTGCAGGTTACGGTTTATCTGAAAAATAGCGTTAGCAAAAATAGAAGCTAATCCTTTCCTTTTTTTATGGTAAGAATTTACGTAAATATAGAGCAATGCCATGAGTGAAAATGCCAATAAGGTATATGTCATGTTTATTTTGAACATGACCCAAACCGAGATGATAAAACCTAATAGTGAAAGAATCCAGTTAGATTTGAATGAAGGCCGATAAGAAGGAGAAGAGCCAAAATGATTGAGAAAGGAAATTAAGCATAAAGAACCATAAGTTACCATGAAAAACATAGAAATAATCTGGGCAACAGCATTCACATCACCAATAGCAACAAAAGCCAGGGCAATGATACAGGTTATTAACGAAGCGTTGGCCGGTTCATTATCCTTAGACCTTAATGATCCAAGCCACCGGTTTACCGGTATCAGCGGGAAGGAGCGATCATTGGCAAGGGCCTGTAGTGTTCTCGGGGCAACCATCACTGAACCCAATGCTGACGAAACTGTTGATGCAGCCAAACCCAGAGGAATAACAATATGACCAAACCTGGCAATTTTGGACATAATAAACTGGTTATTTACCAATTCGTCGGGAGTGGCAGATAGAGCCAGTTTATAGGATATGAAGAAATAAATAATCATGCCCAGAAATGTAGCGCTTAATGTACCTGTTGGGATTGATTTGCCCGGTTTTTTTAATTCGCCTGAGAGACCTACTCCGGCTGTCATACCCGTAAAGGCGGGGAAGACGATAGCAAAGACAAGAAAAAAACTGTCCATGTTACGGAATCTGGCATTTGCCAGGTCGAAACCCGAATGTCCGGCATGTTCGGTTGTTCCAATGAAGAACAAGATTAGAGAAACAGCCAGAACCACCACAACAATGTACAGCGCTTTCACACCAAGATTTGCACCTTTTTTTAAAATCAGCGCTGATAATAATATCATGACAGGGATGCTTATTGCCTGGCGGGGTAAAAAGATATTTTTGGATTCTCTCAGGAAATCAAACAGGAACTCAAATGCCTCAGTAAAAGCGATGACATAAAAAGCGACACTGATTGCCTGAGACAAATAAAGTGCAATACCAATTGTAGCGCCTATATTTAAGCCAAAAGAACGCGAGATAATAAAATACTCACCACCGCCTTCAACCCTCTTGTTGGTAGCTATTTCTGAGATAGCAAGCGCTGTTGGTATGGTCACCAGATGTCCCAACAGAATGATTAAAATGACACCCCAAAAACCAACTGTGCCGACTGCAAAACCAAACCGGAGAAATAAAATTGCTCCCAGGATGGTTGATATGGCGGTGAAGAAAACAGGTGCGGTTCCAAATTTTTTTGTATTGTTCATAGACTTTTTTTAAATGTTCATAGATGAGTCTATTCAGAGATTAACCAATTGTAAATATAATACAAAAATATTTTTTCTTTGCATAAATAATCTCTCATGGCGAAAACACATTTTACATCATTCAACCTCTTTAATTTCAATTTTTACGGCGTAATCTTTAGGCTCAATTTTTTTTGCATATAGTGCTGCATACTGTTGGGTGATTTCGGCCCCGTAAAAAAATATGATGGATGAATAAAACACCCAGAGTAAAATCACAACAAATGATCCTGCTGCCCCATACATCACACTGATATTTATATATCCCAATATCAGCCCGATAATAAATTTCCCGATAACAAATAACACTGTTGTTATAAAAGAACCTGCCCAGGTGACATTCCATTTGATTTTTGCATCAGGCAAAAATTTATATATCATGGCAAATATAATCATCACAATACCAAACGAAACAATGAAATTACCGATTTTTATCAGCAGGAAGGTGAGGTTTGGAAGTATGTCGTTTATAAATTCCCTGGAAAATGAAATTGCCGCATCAATAATCAATGAAACCAGCATCACGAATCCAAGAATAAGAATCAAACCGAATGATCGCAGACGGTCTTTAAGGGATTTTAGAATGCCCCGTGTTGGTTTCGCCCTGATTCTCCAAATGCTATTAATAGATTTTTGTAAAACCGTAAAAAATGTTGTTGAAGTAAATATGAATATGATAAATCCGATAATGGTTCCTGTAACTCCCCTGTTGGCATCATGGTAATTCGCTACTAAATTTCGCATATATTGTGAGCCTTTTTCACCTATCAATTTGTTGACTTCTGTAAACACTTTTTCCTGGATTTGCTCCTGACCCAATAAAATTCCGACGACTGAGACGATGATAATAATAATAGGGGCCATGGCAAAAACAGTAAAAAATGCCGTTGTACCTGCTAATCTCACAGGATCGTCCCTCCGGTATTTTTTTGTGGCCTTTTTTAGTAATGTGATGAATTTTTTTAACTTATCTCTCATTTAATTGTTTTATTATTATCAGTTCGTGACTATTCAGGAGCTCAATTTAACGAAAAGTTTCCTCCCTCCGGTCGGAATGACAGGCTGAATTGTTGATGTTGTTGGTGGGGGGAATGCGGCTTCGCCGCATTCCCCCCACCAACATCAACAATTATTGACTAGTGTCATTCCGACCGGAGGGAGGAATCTCATGATATGATCCTAAATAGTTACATCAGTTCAATATTAAAATCAAAATTCCGGCATAGATTTTTTTAAAATTATTTCATTTATTGTAGAACACCAAAAAAAAACATATGAAACATCCATGATAATGGTTTTTTAATACACCGACTTTAAGTCGGGCATCCTCGAATTCGAAGATTTCGGGACACCTGTCTGCCACAGGCAGGCACGAAGATGATTAAAAAATTAACTGAAAGTTAATTAATTCGTTTACCCCGTTAAATAACTAAATGCGAGATAATTATTTCACGGGGTGAAATTCGTTTACCCTGTGAAATAACTTTAACGATTAAAACAATTTCACGGGGTGAAATTCGCGGACAAAAAAATTTTCGCGGACAAAATTTAAACAGATGAAACAACTTCCGGCTTTGTGAGCATTATTTGTCAAATAATACTCAAAAGAACTGTATAACATGATTGTGGTTTTCAATATAGCCTTATGTTAATGATAACCCTAACAACCTTTGCATAAAAGATGTAACAAGACCAACTTTAATTCCTAAATACACTATTAAAGAGTCGTATTATATAGAAAACAAATTCTTGATACCTTATGTTGAAGTAGTTTCAAATAACATATGTAGAATGATTGATGAATATAATTCAACCCCTCAGAATTTTTCGGAGGAATTAATAAAACTATTTCCATTAATAACATTTAAAGGGCGAGAAGCGCGTCCACACCCCACGGGAATTGGAAAAAAGTTATTTAGATATTATGACACGATGACACGATTTATTAAAGAAGTGGAAAGTGGTGGCGGAATATTTGTCTTATTTGCAGATATGTATCTTGATGATCATAGGGGAACAACAATTGTTCCTCCCCGAAAGAAAAGCAAATAAATGTAACTTACACTTCATTTGCATAACGGCTTCCCGAAAGGTTCCATGAAATAGAAAAACATCATAACCCTAAAAATACAATATGGAAACAAACGAAATAAAAATTGACCAGGACACGCAATGGAAAGAACTTATCGGGGATTTATTTTTACATTGAAATTCAATCGACTTACGATAAAGAGTTTAGTAAACGCATGTTCATCTTACACATAAACTAATCGTCATTCCGAACGAAGTGGTGAAATCCGTGTTAATTCGGGAAATTCGTGGATGAGTATTATTTATTAACAGCAAAAGGCGTGAAAGACACGAAAGTATACATCTTCGATGTATTTAAAAATTGCAAAGCAATTATTTTCGTGGTTTTTGTGTTTTTCGTGGTTGAAAAAAGCCAACTGCGAATTAAATATTACCTAAATTTCTGAAATGAAATCGTAACGAAACACTGAAATGTGCTTTGAAATTGAGAAGCGCATCAA
>CAZVTW010000226.1:0-8950 GCA_964629805.1 uncultured Bacteroidales bacterium
AGTAGGGTTGTTTTCACTTGTTTTCTTTTCATTTCTTTTACTGTGTTTTACAACATATTTAGTCTTTATATTTGTTGCCCAATTGCATTTTTTTGTTTATTTTTGTTGCCATACTGTTGCCTAAAAAACAATATTTGTTGCCCGGCAACAGGATGTCTCAACAAGGGTGAATTTATGTTACATATAGATACATGATGATACTCTAAGAGACAGCAAGGTATATCAAGATAATAAACAAAGGAGCATGAGCAGTAATATCAGGATTTCTAAAATATGCCAGCACTGTGGGAAAGAATTTATCGCTAAAACCACGGTAACAAAATTCTGTGGTGATGCATGTGCAAAAAGAGCCTATAAGAAAAGAAAACTGGAAGAGAAAGTACAAAAAGTGAATCCCGTTGAAAAGCAACAAATGGAATACAATCAATCCAAAGTTGAAGAAAAGGCATTTTTGAGCATTGAAGAAACCAGTACCTTATTAGGAGCAAGCAGAATGACTATTTATCGCCAAATTAAGCAGGGTAATTTAAAAGCCGCCAAACTTGGACGGCGCACCATAATAAAAAGGTCTGAAATTGATAAATTGTTTGCAATATGAATGTAAAACTCAGGCAACGGGAAAAAAGTGGTAAAATAAGCTTGTACCTCGACTATTACCACAAAGGAAAGCGCAAATATGAATATTTGAGGCTTTACCTGCAACCCAAACCACGCACCCCAAAAGAACGTGAAAGCAATAAAAAGACCTTGCAATTAGCTGAAAACATTAGGGCTAAAAGACAACTGGAATTGCAAAATGGTGTGTATGGTTTTAGCGATACTGAAAGAATGAACGGAAGCTTCCTCACCTACTTTGAAGTTTTGGCAGAAAAAAGAAAGGATAGTGATGGTAACTATGGAAACTGGTTGAGCGCATTAAAACACCTTAAAAACTTTGATAAAGCCAATGTACGGTTTTCGGATATTGATAATGAATGGTTGGAAGATTTGAAATATTACCTGGTGCATGAGGCTATTACCAAACGAAACGAACGTTTGTCAAAAAATTCCTGTGTTTCCTATTTCAATAAAGTAAGGGCAGCATTAAAGCAAGCTGTAAAAGATGGTATTATTTCAAAGAATCCGGCACTGGAAGTTGAAGGTATTAAGGAAGCAGAAACCAAACGGGAGTTTCTCACGCTTGAAGAACTACAAACAGTTTTTAAAACAGAATGCGAAGTACCGGTATTTAAAAAAGCCTTTATTTTTAGTTGCCTTACCGGGCTAAGGTTTTCTGATATTTAAAAATTAAGCTGGTCTGAAATACAACGTTCTACTGAAAACGGTTATTACATCCGCTTTAAGCAAAAGAAAACCAAAGGGGAAGAAACTCTCCCCATATCTGATGATGCTGTTAACCTTATTGGAGATAAGCTTACAGGGAATGAACCCGTATTCAGGGATTTGACATACAGTGATTACAATAACCAAAAACTCAGGGAATGGATGATTCGCTCAGGTATTGAAAAAGATATTACATTCCATTGCGCCCGACACACGTATGCCACGCTTCAATTATCTTTAGGCACGGATATTTACACGGTCTCAAAACTACTGGGGCATAAAAGCCTGAAAACAACAGAAATTTATGCCAAAATCATTGACCAGAAGAAAAAAGAAGCTGCTAACCGTATAAAACTGAACCTATGAATGAGCCTTTAAATAAATACAATGAACTATTGTTCCTCGGTCTACGACCTTGGAAATTCGGGAAACAATCAGAACAGAAATTCAAGGAATTACTGGTGGATTTAAAGAAAGAATATTATATCAACCAACCACATTATGAGCTTGAATTTGTAAAACCCCTATCTAATATCCGAAAGTATTATAATGTACTTATTGAAAATGAAGCTATTATATTTTTAAATGATTTTCATGCAGGGTTTAAACAGGCTTTAAATGACAATGAGAAAAACTATCTTATGCATAATACTTTGAATAAGGTACTTTCTCAAAAAATTAAGGAAACACAGAATATAATTATAGAACGGAATTATTCTTCCGAACAGTTTAGTGTACCACAAGGGAATAAGCAAGCTGATATTTTAATATCCAATGAATCCTATATACTCCATAACCTGAAACATCAGTTAATCAGATTAATAATGGAATTACAGGATTCATATTCCGACTACATGAATGAAGAACCGCTTAATATGGAAGAATTATACATCAAGTATTATAATGAAGAACCGCCTTCACCTTCATATATAAATGAAGCCGTGAATTATCCAAACACAAGACAGGCTGTTAATCAGAAGCAAGTGGCAGAAAAACCAGTGTTCAATCCAATACGCCAAGATTTAAGGGAAACTAAGAAAGGAATATACTCTTATGACCAGATGATAAAGAACCAGTCCAGATTTGCTGATTTCGAAAGCCAACTATTTGATAAAGTCTTTATTGATGAGAATTACGAGTTCAAAGATGAATATGGACAAAAGAACTTTTTGGCAGCAGTATACCACCAATTAATAAGAAAAGGCTATTTCAATGAGCGCATATTCCCAGAAAACATAGAAAACAAGCCCCTTTATATAAGAAAATTTCTTGATAACAGGTATAATGCCAATGTTGATAAGCAATTCAGAAATTGGGACAATACTCAGGAAGAGCTATTAAACTTTATTGAAAAAGACTATTGGTTAGACAATTTACTCCCCTGTTAAAAATGCGGTAATTTGCTGTCAATTTACCATTTGAAATTACCACTTTTACTCAATATCTATTGAATATCAATAGATTAACCCTGTTGAAATTACCGCTTTCCTAACTACCAAACACCTCTATTTAATTTCGTTCTGTCCTTGAAAATCAAGGATGACTTTTGCGCAGAAGTCCAATCATTCATTTTAAGTCATTGAACGATGGACGAAGTTTTAAAAGAAATCCATGAGTTAAAACAACTCATTGTAGAACAAAACATTTTAAAGAAAGAAGTATTGAATTTTACCGAAGCAGCCCAATATCTGGAAGTTTCAAGTTCACACTTGTACAAGCTTACCAGCTCGGGAATCATACCGGCTTACAAACCGAATGGTAAAAAGCTTTATTTTAACCGTAAGGAGTTGGATGAATGGCTATTGAGCAATAAACAAACATCTGAGGATGAAATAGAGCAACAAGCTTCTAAGGACAGAACAAGTTTTTATTGGGAGTTGATTCTGAAGTTAATATTAAAAGTAATAGATTGGTTATTTTCAAAACTGCAATAATATTTATTTACTACTTCAAGGATTTCGGAAAACGGATATATTATCAAATCCTATTTCCTACTTTGTTGAAAAGTGGATAATAACTTTTCTGCTTTTGCTTTCTTTTTATTGACTTTCTTTTTTTAAATTAGTCAAATATTGACAAGTCATAAATACAATAGCCATGTTTTTAGGAAAACGAATCCGGGAACTCCGGGAAGAAAAAGGGTTACTGCAACGGCAATTAGCGGCAGTATTGGAAGTTGATACTCCAATGTATAGTAAAATTGAACGGGGTGAAAGAAGAGCAAAGAAAGATCAGGTGTTGAAGTTGGCTGAATTATTTAATACAGATAAAGATGAATTACTGACATTATGGTTGGCTGGTCAGATATATGATTTGGTAAAAGATGAAATCCATATTAACGAGGCTTTCAAAATGGTAGAAAATAAACTAAAACAATAATGAGTACGAAATTTTTCACAAACCAGGACGGCAATAGTCTTTTACAAAAGTTTGAGGGGGTGTTTTCCAATGTAGAAAGCATTCGTTATTTCGATGCGCTGGTTGGTTATTTCCGTGCTTCCGGTTATTTTAAGGTTCGGGATTTCCTGGATAAAATTCCAAAAATCAGGGTATTGGTAGGTATCAACGTAGATAAAATCACAAAAGAATATCACGAAAGAGGGCAATTATATATTAATAATCCCGAAGACACTAAAGATGCTTTCCTGGAAAATGCAATTAAAAACATACAGGATGCCGATTACGACCAGGTAACTGAAAAAGGGATAATAAAATTTATCGAGGATTTGGTAAGTGGCAAAATAGAATTACGGGCTCATCCCAAACAAAAAATACATGCCAAAGTATATATCTTCCGTCCTTCCAACTTCAATGAACATACCCCTTGCGAGGTAATTACGGGTTCATCCAATTTAACAGATTCCGGTTTGGGTGCTTTTGCCGGTTCTAACTATGAATTTAACGTTAGCTTAAGGGATTATGAAGATGTGAAATTTGCCACCGATGAATTTGAAAGGCTGTGGAGTGAATCAGTACCTATTTTACAAGCGGAAGCTGACAGAATTAAAAAGCACACCTATTTAAGAGATGATTTTACCCCCTTCGAGTTATACATTAAAATGCTTATTGAATATTTTGGAAAACGTGTTGATTACGACCCGTATAATATAGATTTATTGCTCCCGGATAAATTCATGCGGTTGAAATATCAATCCGATGCCGCCAATCAGGGATACGCCATAATGATGAAACATAATGGTTTTATCCTTGCTGATGTGGTTGGTTTAGGAAAAACCATAATCGCCTGTATGGTGGCCAAAAAGTTTATTTATGAAAATGGTACGCATAGCAGGATATTGTTGGTTGTACCTCCTGCATTGGAAGGCAATTGGCGCAGGGCTACAGAAGATTTTCAAATAAAAAACCATTTTGAATTTATCACCCTGGGTAGTTTGAGTAAAGTGATTGACGAATCAAACTACCAGTATTCCAATTCCGATAAGTTTGACCTAATCATTGTTGATGAATCCCATAAATTCAGAAACGATTACACGGAAATGTACCTGGCATTGCAGGAAATATGCAAGATGCCCCGTTCAAGGCCGTCGGACAATGGCGATACAAGAAAAAAAGTTATATTGATTTCTGCAACTCCATTGAATAATCGACCACAGGATATTGAAAATCAGTTGTATTTGTTTCAGGACAGACGAAACAGTACGCTGGAAAACATTAAGAATTTACAGGATTATTTCAAACCCATAAATGAACAATATAAAAAATTAGCATCTGAACCCAAGTTAAACCTAAAAAAGCTAAAAGCATTATTTCAAAAACTGCGGGATGATGTTGTAGAACCATTGGTTATTCGCAGAACACGTACCGATATTGAAAACAATAAAGAATACATTGAGGACATGACTAGGCAGGGTATTACCTTCCCAAAGGTACAAGACCCGATAGCCCTGTATTATCATCTTGATTCAAAGTTGAGCGAATTGTTTTTCGATTCTGTTAGTTTAATTACGGGGTTAGATGAAGACGGCAGTGAAATAGAAGGTTTAGGTTATTACAGGTATAGGGCAATTGAATACCTTGCCAACGAAGAAGACCGGAAAATATATGGTAAGGTAGAATCCATATCGAACCGGTTAGCTGCTATTATGCGAACCTTGTTGGTGAAGCGTCTCGAAAGTAGTTTCTATGCCTTCAAACAATCTTTAAGCCGCTTACAAAAGGCTATTGACAATATGATACAGATGTTTGATGATAACCGGGTTTTTGTTGCACCGGATTTAGATATAAATAAGTTGCTGGAAGAAGGACATAGTTATGATGAATTAGAAGACAAAATAAACACCAAAGGCGGCAACAATAAGGAATATACAAAGGATGCTTTTGATAAAAAATTCTACGATTTGCTTTTGCAGGATAAAGCCAAAATTGACGATTTAGTTTCTCGATGGGCAAAAGTAAGGGTAGACCCCAAACTAACAGAATTTGTAAAACAAATAAAACAGGAGTTTTTTAACCCCTCAAGAAACCACAGCGGTAAACTTGTAATATTTACAGAATCAAAAGAAACAGCCGAAGAACTTACTGCAAGGTTAAACCGGGAAGGCAGGAAACGTATTTTAATGGTGAGCGCTGCCAATCGAAAAGTATACGAGAATATCATTCAGGAAAACTTTGATGCCAATCTGGAAAAAACATTGTGGAAAGAAGATTACAATATCATAATTACTACAGAGGTATTGGCCGAAGGGGTGAACCTGCACCGCAGCAACATCATTGTTAATTACGATGTTCCCTGGAATGCAACAAGGCTAATGCAGCGTATCGGAAGGGTAAACCGTATCGGTTCACGATCTGAATCTATTTTTGTATATAATTTTTACCCCTCGGCTCATGGTGATGCTCAAATTAAACTGGTCAATACTGCTTTAAGAAAGTTACAGGCATTTCATACTGCCTTTGGTGAGGATAACAAAATATTCTCTTTACTCGAAGAAAAAGGCGATGGCGCATTGTTCGGTAATAAAATCCAGAAAGAAGAAAGTGAGATATTAAAATACCTCAATGAATTAAGGGATTTCAGAAAAAAACACCCGAAACGCTTCGATGCCATATCAAAGCTGCCTGACAAAGTAAGGTGTGCCCGTAAAGCCCCGGATGGCGTTCAATTAACCTTGTTGCATACCGATAGTTCTGAGATTAACTACCCATTGGCAAACACTTCGATTACCTATTTGAAAAGCGATAACCACCCCGGTATATTTTGTTTGGTTACACCGGAGTTAAATACCATAGAAATGAACTTTTTACAGGCGGTTAAAATATTAAAAGCCAATGAGAAAGAAAAGCCTGTGGATTTACCTGATAATCATCACAAACAAATACTGGCAGGATTAGACTATTTTAAATCCGAAAAAAATCAGGATGACCTTTTAGGGATTTCAAGACGAAATTTAAGCCCGGCAGAGAATAAAGCTATAACTAATTTAGTATCCCTGATAAAACACGCACCAACCGAGCAGAAAAGAAATGCGATTATACGTGCAAAAGAACTGGTTGAGAAAGGAACGTTTGCCTCAAAAGGCTTTCCAAAATCGGTGAATGATTTTTTTAATGCCCATATAGATTTAATGAAAACACCTGAAAACTTTATTAACCAACTCTTTATAAACGTGCTGGATAAATATGATTTAAGCAGCAATAACGACAATGTGGTTTCCGGTATCAATAAACCCAGGGGCATCATAAATCCAAAAATAATTTTAACACAATCTTTCAAATAATATGGCTGGCAGAGTTCAATTACAGGAATCGTTACAGAAAAAATACAACAGGTTGCTTTTTGCAAAAGAGGTACTAAGCCCGATATTCAATTCAGGGTTCACCTTGTTTACCAATGCAGTGGACGTTTCCGAAAAACCTAATAAGTCGGAATCAAAAGTCATTAAGCAGGTGCAGGTATACGGGAAAATAACGCTTGACGATTATACCGAAATAAACTGTTATGAAATCCTTTTACAGCCCAATGTGCTAATCGAACGCAGCCGTGTTGCCATACAGCATTATGTGCGCAAAATATTAACTGCCGGCCAGGCTGCGTTAATCAATTTTGTTTCCCCAACCTACGAAAAAGTTTGGCGCTTAACTTTCATTGCCAAAGACAGTGTGTTAACTGAAAAGGGGGTAAAAGAAAAGGTTACCCATGCACGCAGGTACACGTACCTTTTGGGGCCATCAGAAACTTGCCGAACAGCCGCCGAAAGGTTTGAGTCTATTTCCACCGAAAAACAAAACAGCCTCGATTTACTGATAAAAGCATTCTCTGTTGAACGATTAAGCAAGGTGTTTTTTGATGAGTACAAAAGGCATTACGAACGATTTATTGAACACTTGTCCGATAAATCCTACAAAACACCCTTCTTTAAAAACGATGATAAAGCCATCAGGGACTTTACAAAGAAACTGTTAGGCCGTATCGTATTCCTGTATTTTGTGCAAAAGAAAGGCTGGTTGGGTGCATCTGATACCAGTTATTCCGATGGTGATACAGATTTTATGATGAACCTTTTCCTTTCTTCCGGTGCGGATGATACATTTTATCCCAACTGGCTTACAAAGCTTTTCTTCGAAACGTTAAATTCCAAAGACCGCAACGATGTTTTTGAATTGCCCAATGGCAGTAAGGTGAAGATTCCGTATTTAAATGGTGGGTTGTTCGACAAGGAAGAACACGACGGCCACCCACTGGTTTTCAAAGCCCGCTTGTTTCACAATGCCGATAATTCCGATGACCCGAACGAACGTGGTTTTCTCGATTTTTTAAATGCGTTCAATTTTACGGTATTTGAGGACAGCCCCGAAGAACATACCGTTGCTGTTGACCCTGAAATGCTGGGGCATATTTTCGAAAATCTGCTGGAAGACAACAAGGACAAAGGGGCTTTCTATACCCCGAAGGAAATTGTACATTACATGTGCCAGGAGACACTGACGGAATATTTGGCTACGCAACTGGCAAAAGAATATAAGGTGTACCGTAAAATCGGGGAAAACCAGTTTGAATTGTTTGGCAACGAAACCCGTACCGGGCAATTATCGATGATTGAAGAATTGGGTGAAAAAGCCATTGACCGTGCTTGTGTGGAACGCATCGTAAAGGAAAAGAACATAAGTGGCTTATCAACCGAACAATTAAAACGCATTGACAACCTGCTCGATTCTGTTAAAATATGCGACCCTGCCATAGGTTCGGGGGCATTTCCCATGGGCTTATTACTGGAAATATATGGCATTAAGGATGCCATTGCCTACCAGCTTGATTTACCCTGGCGACCTGCCGAAGTGAAAGAAAACATCATTCAAAACAGCATTTACGGGGTAGATATTGAAAAGGGAGCTGTGGATATTGCCCGCCTGCGTTTCTGGCTTTCGCTGGTAGTAGATGAAATAGAGCCAAAACCATTGCCCAACCTCGATTATAAAATTGTTGTTGGCAATTCGTTGGTAAGCAAATTTGAGGATGAGATTATTGAGATAGATTGGGGTTTAGCAAATAATCCGGCACTGAAACAAAGCAGGCCTGATTTATTTCAGAAACTCAATGAAGTTACAACATTAATAATAGAAGAACAAAAGGCATACTTTAATGCCGACAATCAGAAAAAGAATGCGT
>CAZVTW010000227.1:0-8902 GCA_964629805.1 uncultured Bacteroidales bacterium
GATAGTTCCTTGTATATCCTGTAACATGCCCAGGCATCAGTAGCGGCATACCGTATCTGAGCTTCTGTGAGTTCACCATTCTCCCAGTTCGATAGTTGTTGCCTCTTTGAAACACGGATGTTAAGGACAATACCTGCCAGCTTTTTCAGACTGAAGTTTTCAATACCAAATTTTTTGGCATATTCCTGTAGTTCGACAAATCCGGCCGGCTCAAATGGACGCAGCTTTTTCAGCGATCTAATATCATCACGTATGGCTACACCTGCTTTGATGATATTTTTGTCAGATAATACAGTAGCTATCTCTTTGGGGAGACCATTATTATGAAGCCGAAAAAGAAAAGCTGTTTCTTTGGTCGAAAGCTGCAACAGAGCAACTTTGTGGTTATTGCCTTTTTTAAATGATGGTTTTGTTTCCGTATCAAAGCCAAGGAGAGATTGTTTTTTCAGAAAAGATGAAATTTCAGTTAAATCTGAAGGTCCGTCAATAAGGATTATATCGCCGTCAAATTTTATCAGATCGAGTTTATCAATTTCTTCCCTGGTTATCTGCGTCTTTAGCATGTAATTCTCTTTTAGTTCATTAAATTCATATAATAATCCCCCCATCATGATTAAAAATTTTATCTTGATGGCTTGGTTGAGTCAGGGCTTGATGCCGAACAGCCTCTCCTGAATTTTATTCGGGAACTGAAACTTGAGAAAATTCATTTTCTTTACGTTGACAGCGATTCGGTATTATCAAAGTCACTGAATTTCTTCTTCGTAATCTGGTTTTTACCATCATATTCTGACTTTTCCCCGCCATTCTCTGATATTCCTGTCTCTTCGGAAAGATCACTTTCCCCGTAAAGCAAAGCGTGGATGATGTTTAACAAGCCCAGTAAGCGTGGCCCCCAGTATAAACGAAAGTTTTGAAGGCACTCCCACAATGATATTTCCAGCGCGTCCGAGTCTCCTACCTGCTGATTATAGAGAACATTTTTTATATCCTGATAGATATCCGCATAGCATTCTGCCATACTAATTGCTTCTGAATCAATCGAATCATTGATATATGGCTGGTAAACGTCAACATATATTTCAATATCGCCAAATTTTTTTAAAAGTTGATCCATGATATATGTATAATCGTGTTCAGTGACAAAATGTTCACTTTCTGCTTCTGTTTCGGGTTCGTCTATGCCAAAAATTGCAGTACGGAAATAAAGCAGTGATAAAATTTTTTGAGACTCCCCGAAAAAATCCCGAAGTTCTATGCCTCTTGCATTTTCAAGAAGATTGCAATATTCTCCTGCTACAATGAGAAATTCTGATATGTGCTTTGAATGTTCCATTTGTATTCCTTTTTTTGATTTGGCAAAACTATAATTTTTTGTCCTCTTATGATAAATTTTCATGATGTAATAGTTTCAATGTAGAAAAAATTTCCAGGAACAGAAAAACGACCCCTCCAGGATCTTTTGTAAAAAATGCTGACTAACATTTTGAAATAATAAATATTATGCGTAAATTTGACCAAATAGTTAAACTATTAAGTTAGACTTATTAATTAAATGCTGAAAAACTCAAAAAAAATTGGAAAACAACAATTTACATACAGAGACAGAGCAAAGAATTCTTGCAGCTGCAAAAAAAATCTTTCAAAAAAAAGGACACAATGGCGCCAGGATGCAGGAGATTGCTGATGAAGCGGGTATTAACAAATCATTACTCCATTATTATTTCAGGTCTAAAGACAAATTATTTGAAGCCGTATTTAAAGAGGCTTTTCAGAAAATGTTACCAATGCTGACTCAAATGTTTGAAAGTAACATTCCCCTGGAGGATAAAATCAGGCTATTTTTTGACAAGCACATTGGTTTCCTGTTGGACAATCCATATCTGCCACAATTTATTTTGCACGAATTATCTGCCAATCCTGAAAGATTGCATAAATATCTTGCCGGAAGTGTTGACGATGTAAAAGATCATGTTATTAATCAATTTAATGAAAAGATGAAGCATGGGGACATGCATTTGGTTGATCCAAGGCATATTATTCTCAGTTTATTATCGCTGAGTGTTTTTCCCTTTATCATAGCACCTGTTTTTAAGATGATATTTGGTTTTTCAGATGAATCGTTCAGAGAATTTCTTAAAGAACGAAAAACCTATTTGCCTGAGTTCGTCATAAAAGCCATAAAGTCGGAAGCAAAAGAATAACAGACATGAAAACAATCAGTTACATATGTGTCTTCATTTTTCAATTGGCATTCATTCAAATCATGGCTGTTGAAAAAGACACGATTACATTAAAAAAGTGTTACCAGGCTCTTGAGAATAATCATCCTGTCACAAAACAAACAGGAATTTATGATGATATAAACAAGCTGAAATTAAAGGATATACAAACTGCATATTACCCTCAGTCAACACTCAACGCTCAGTTAACCCACCAGTCTGAAGTTATTTCAATTGACATTGATATTCCGGCGCCAAATATTGAATTTGAGCCACCAGAGGGCATTCAGACCCAATACAAGACATGGGTTGATATTCATCAGACAATTTATGACGGCGGGATGACCAAAAACAGGAAAATGCTTGAGAATATACAACTAAAGTCAGGAATTCAGCAGGTTAAAGTCGTTTTATATAAACAAAAAGAACAGGTCAACAATTTGTTTTTTGGGATTACGGCCCTAAAAAAACAGAAATCCCTGTTTGAGGCTAATATAGAGATATTAAAAGAACGGTTGCAGGTTGTTCTCTCGGGAGTTGAAAACGGCGCAGTACTCGCTGTTAATGCTAATATTCTGCAAGTTGAAATATTGAACATCCGGCAACAAATCTCTGATGTAACAAGCAGTTTGTCAAGTCATACAGAAGCGCTCCGGGAACTGACCGGTTTAAAAATGGATGGTAACAGCTTATTTGTAATTCCGGAAGTTAATTACTCACAAATTGATTCGGTTAACAGACCTGAAAATAAACTTTTTGAAATTCAAAAGGAACGTTTCGAAATTCTTAATGCATTGAATACATCCTCATGGAGGCCAAAATTGACCGGTTTCGGACAGATTGGTTATGGAAAACCCGGTTTAAATATGCTCAGGGACGAAGCCGAACCATATTACATCCTTGGCGCTCAACTAGTCTGGACACCCTGGGACTGGAACAAAACAAGCAGGCAAGACCAGAAAAATCTTCTGCAAAAACAACTCACTGAAAATAAACAGGATGTATTTGAACAAAACATTTCTGTGGCATCAAAACTTGAAGCCGGAAAAATTGACAAACTCACAAAAACAATCAGGCAGGATGAGGAGATTGTGAAACTCAGGGAAAAAGTAACACAAACGTATTCCTCACAACTTGAAAACGGGGTCATCACGTCTGCCGAATACATTGCTGAACTCAACAAGGAAACCCTGGCAAAAATAAAAATGGAAATACATAAAGTTCAACTTGAACAAGCTAAAGTTAACTATTTATATTTAAAAGGATTACTATTCTAATAAGCGCTAATATTATCTATATGGAACGACATCACATTTTATATGGGATCATAACATTATTTTTCATGTCATGCCTGGGCAATGACCAACGAGCAGATGCATACGGCAATTTTGAAGCTGTTGATATCCTGGTTGCCGCTGAAAATTCAGGTCAAATACTTTCCCTTGATGTTGAGGAGGGAAGTATCCTGGAAAAAGACGTATTAGTAGGTGTCATAGACACAATGCACTTACACCTTCAAAAACAGCAACTCTGGGCAAAATATAAGGTTGTCAGGTCGAAAACGGAAAATATTGTTGCTCAGACAGAGGTTCTTGAGGAACAAAAACGTAATCTGTTGACAGAAAAAAAAAGGGTAAAGAATTTACTCAAAGATGGTGCAGCTACACAAAAGCAAATGGATGATATAGAAGGAAATCTAAAGGTTATACAGAGCAGGATTAAGTCAGTTCGGACACAAAATGCCTCTGTATTTAACGAACTCGATGCTTTGAAACAACAAATTGCCCAGGTGGATTTGCAGATTGACAATTGTTTAATAAAAAATCCGATTAAAGGAAGTGTCCTGAAAAAATATGTTGAACCAAAAGAAATAACAGCCATGGGAAAAGCAATTTATAAAATTGCCGATATTTCTGAAATAATCCTTCGGGCTTATGTTGATGGTTCTCAATTGTCTGATATTCAATTGGGTCAGCAGGTTAATGTGTTTATTGATAAAAATAATGATGAACTAAAAAGATATGAAGGCATCATTACCTGGATTTCCTCTGAGGCTGAATTTACGCCCAAAATCATTCAAACCAGGGAAGAACGTGTTGATTTGGTTTATGCTGTCAAAATACGTGTACAAAATGATGGCGCTATAAAAATTGGCATGCCCGGAGAAGTCAGGTTTAAAAATAAAAAGGAATAAAGTATGAGAATTCATTATTTTCAGCATGAGCCGCACGAAGGTCTTGGTTCAATTGAAGATTGGACTCATTTGCGGGGACACGCAGTAACAAGTACAAAGTTTTTCGAAAACCAGTATTTGCCTTTTCACCATGACATTGATTTTTTAGTCGTTATGGGAGGATCAATGAGTGTATCTGATACTCATAAATATCCCTGGCTTGAAAATGAAAAGCGATTTATACTGAATGTCATCCGGAATAATAAGCCAGTCCTTGGAATATGTCTGGGCGCCCAGCTTATAGCAAGTTCACTGGGTGCAAAAGTATATAAAAACAAATATACTGAAATAGGTTGGTTTCCGGTTCATTTTCACAAAAAACCAGGTATGCATATTTTCAATAACCGTTTTCCGGACGAAACTATGGTTTTTCACTGGCACGGCGACACATTCGACATTCCACAGGATGCCTTACCATTAGCTTCCTCTGAATCAACCAAAAACCAGGGTTTCATGTATAAAAACAATGTGCTTGCTTTGCAATTTCATTTTGAAATGAGGCCAAAGGACGTTGAACAATTCCTGTCTGACGGAGACCATTTAGAAAAAGGAAAATACATCCAGGACAGACAAACAATGTTATCCACAGATGAGTATTACGAAAAGAACAAACAACTGTTGTTTCAGACACTGGACATTTTAGAGAATGAAGTGAAATGAGTTTTATCATAGAAAATTTTTTATTGACCAATAATCAGCCTCTCAATATCATTTTATTACACACCCATAGCAGCAAGTTATGTCAGGTAATCAAACACATATTATTGAAGTACAATCACTTTGTAAAAAGTATAAAGAAATACAGGCAATCAAAGACATCACGTTTTCAGTGAATAAGGCCGAATTATTTGGTCTGATTGGACCTGATGGCGCCGGAAAAACGACCATTTTCAGGATTTTGACTACACTCTTATTGCCGGATTCCGGCCAGGTGAGACTATATGGATATGATCCCGTTTATGACTATAAAAAACTCAGGCGAATACTTGGTTATATGCCTGGTCGTTTTTCGCTCTACCAGGATTTGTCTGTCGAAGAAAACCTGAATTTTTTCGCTGCTGTTTTCGGTACCACAGTCAAAGAAAATTATGATCTTGTCAAAGACATTTACAGCCAGATTGAGCCCTTTAAAAAGCGGTTGGCAGGCAGGTTGTCCGGCGGTATGAAACAGAAGCTGGCCCTGTCATGCGCTCTCATCCATAAGCCGGAAATTTTAGTCCTTGATGAACCTACAACCGGTGTTGATGCTGTTTCCCGTAAGGAATTCTGGGATATGCTTTACAATCTGCGCAACAAAGGAATAACAATTCTGGTTTCTACACCTTATATGGATGAGGCTGAACGTTGCGACAGGGTTGCACTCATTCAAAAAGGGAAAATTATGCAAATAGATACACCTGGCGCCTTAATCAATTCGCATGACAGGAAGCTCTTTTCCGTTAAATCACATTCAATGTATCATCTGTTGAATGATTTACGGCAATATGAAGCAACAAATTCAGTATTTGCCTTTGGACAGGTAGCTCATTATACAGACAGGCATCATGATGAACCTTCAAAACAACTTAAAGATTTTTTGGAAAACAAAGGTCATAAAAACATCGAAATAAAGGAGATACAACCAAATATTGAAGACTGTTTCATGGCGCTGATGACCGACAAGCAGCCGGATAAGGAAATAATGCAAAAAGAACAGGAAAATGAAGGATGAAGTTATCATAAGCGTCAGAAACCTGACGAAAAAGTTCGGTGATTTTACTGCAAACGACAATCTAAATTTTGATGTCTATAAAGGTGAAATATTTGGTTTTCTTGGAGCAAACGGGGCCGGAAAAACAACAGCTATCAAAATATTATGTGGTTTGTCAGCTCCCACATCAGGAGAAATCCATGTTGCCGGTTATAATGTGTACAGGGAAGCTGAAAAAATAAAAAAAGCCATTGGATATATGAGTCAGAAATTTTCACTGTACGATGATTTAACTGTTTATGAAAATATCCGGTTTTATGCCGGAATCTATGGCATTTCGCGCAAACAAATCAAAAAGCGGGCAGTGGAATTACTGGAAAAAATGAATTTTCAACATTTGAGTAATACCCTTATTTCATCTATCCCGCTGGGCTGGAAACAAAAGTTGGCTTTTTCTGTAGCCATTTTTCATCAACCCCGAATAGTTTTCCTGGATGAACCAACCGGAGGTGTTGATCCAATCACAAGAAGACAATTCTGGGATATGATTTATGAAGCTGCAGAACAGGGCATAACGGTATTTGTTACAACGCATTATATGGATGAGGCTGAATACTGCGATCGGGTTTCAATCATGCGGGAAGGACGAATCGAGGCGCTTGGCTCGCCAGATGAGCTTAAACATTCACATACAGCCATAAATATGGAGGAGGTCTTTTTAAAAATTGCACGTAAAAATTGAGGTATTGTCAGGCAGGTGGCATTTTTTTTTTAGCTTTGCCTTTCCTTAATACAAACATATTAACAAATAAATATAATAATTATGAACAAAGGATTTTGTGTACCTGATGATTACAGCCCGATTCTAAACTTGAAAAAAACAGAAAAGGCTATTAAACTGATAAAAGATTTTTTTCAGCTTAACCTGATGTCCGAATTGCGATTAAGGCGAGTTACAGCTCCCTTGTTTGTTCAGGCAGGTACAGGCATTAATGATGATTTGAACGGCATTGAAAGACCGGTTGAATTTCCTGTTAAAGATATGAACGGCGCCACAGCACAGATAGTTCAATCACTGGCAAAATGGAAACGTATGAAGCTGGCAGACTATGGAATCGAGGAAGGGTATGGTATTTACACCGATATGAATGCAGTCAGGCCTGACGAAACACTTGACAATCTCCATTCTCTGTATGTTGACCAGTGGGATTGGGAACGGATTATTACAAATGAAGAACGAAATCTTAATTTCTTAAAAAAAGTAGTCAGTAAAATATACGAAATCCTGAAAAGGACGGAATTTTATATCTTTGAGCATCATCCCGAGATTGCGCCGGTTCTGCCGGAAAATATCCATTTCATCCATTCTGAGGAATTACAACAGATGTATCCTCATCTGTCACCAAGTCAACGCGAAGATGAAATAGCCAAAAAATACGGCGCTGTTTTTGTCATTGGCATTGGTGGTAAATTATCAAATGGAGAACCTCATGACGGACGCGCTCCTGATTATGATGACTGGATAACAGAAACTGAAAACGGATACAAAGGACTGAACGGTGACATTATCCTGTGGAATCCTGTGCTTCAGATTGCATTTGAAATCTCCTCAATGGGTATCAGGGTAGATAAAGATTCACTTTTAAAACAGCTCGAAGAAACTGGTACAACCGACAGAAAAGATTTATACTGGCACAAAAGACTGCTAAATGAAGATTTACCATTAAGCATTGGCGGTGGTATCGGTCAGTCACGCTTGTGTATGTTCTTCCTCAGAAAAGCACATATTGGTGAAATACAGGCAACAATATGGCCTGATGAAGTTATTGAAGAATGCAAAAAGTGTAATATCACACTTATGTAAATAAAAAATTGTACCATGGGCTTTCTGGCCTGTGGTACTTTCCGGAAGATGAACAGACTTCTGTTATTTTCTACACAATCATACTTTCCGGGAAGCATCTTTCAACACATAAAAAATTATCTTAAGTTTTGGTGCGAAATAAACTTCACAAAATATAAATGTTCAGGTTATTTCTTTTATAGGCTTTCATACAAATTCCGCTTTTGAAACCAAATATCAGAGCAAATAAACAAGAACGAAAACACAGACAAACAACAACATAATGAAAATTTCGAAAAATAACATTGCTTTTATCTTTGACATGGACGGAGTCCTTGTTGATAATTTTCATTTCCATAACCTGGCATGGAAAGAGTTTTGCAAAGACAAACAGGTAACTATTCCGTTAGACGAATTAAAAAATATCCTGTTTGGCAGGACAAACAATGAAATTATGCCTATGCTTTTTGGACAGGATATATCAGTAAATGATATTCAAAAGCTTTCTGACGAAAAGGAGGCTGCTTACAGGAAAGTATATGAGGGTCAAGTTAAGCCTGTAAAAGGATTAATATCCCTGCTTGAAAGTTTCTATAATAATGATATTCCTCTTGCAGTGGCCAGCTCAGGCCCGATGGCAAATATTATGTTTGTTTTGCAGAACCTGAATATTGCAAACTATTTTACAGTCATTGTCAGCGGAGATGAGGTTACACATGGCAAGCCACATCCGGAGATATATCTCAAAACATCAGGAAAAATGGGAGTTAAGCCAGATAACTGTTTTGTTTTCGAAGATTCATATGCAGGTATCGAATCTGCAAAAAATGCCGGTATGAAAGTCATTGGAGTTGCAACAACCCATCCAAAAGAAAAACTGAAGGATACGATACTCAACATATCTCATTATGAAG
>CAZVTW010000228.1:0-8893 GCA_964629805.1 uncultured Bacteroidales bacterium
AATATCGTCGCTGGCGCGCGATTGTATCGCGTGCCTCGTCGCTGGTGCGCGATTGTATCGCATGCCCCAATACCCTCTTTATCCATAATATCTTTTCAAAGAACTTTTTTTCAATTTACTTTTTTAGATAAAAAAGTAACAAAAAATCTCTCCCAAATTATGCTTCCCCCCGCTCTTGTCAATCTTTGAAATATCCTGAAAAGTAGGCAAGCCCCTTTTCTGATATTTCTAAAGATTGCCAATTCACCCCTGCGCATGGCCCGCAATTTGGGAAGGCCTGCGCGCGCTGACGCCCGATAGCCTTTTTGCAAGCGCCTTTTTTAGCACCTCGCCACTTCAATCAATCCGACAGGATTGAATATCCCCTCTGAGTGTTGGTCTTTGCGAGCAGGAGAGAGGCCTGTCCTCGACGAAGTCGGGAGGATACGCTGGCTTATGGGCAAGAAGGGGTGTGTATTACCGCTTCCTACTTCCAACAACCTTCCTATATACAAAATCTTTTCAAAGAACTTCATTCTACTACCTTTAACCTATACACGCGTTACAAACGCGCGCGAGCTTGCGACATTTGAAAATCAGGAGTCCCGATATTGATTTTGTAAGGTTTTTGTTCCAAAAACCAACAAAAATCATAATCGGGATGACTGAGTTTCAAATGGAGCGTAACACATTTAAGGGGCTCCATCATGGACAACCACTACTTATACTCCAACAAACCATAATTAATATTCTGCTTGTGAAAATAATCAATATACCCTTTGAAATCTGATTTTTTGCCATCGATTTCAAAATCCGGGTTTGCTTCATTAAAAGCACGCTCGAGTTTTTTAATAAATTCTTTGTCATTCAGGTGCTTTTGATAAAAGACAACCTTCTGGTAGTATTGTTTATAGTTGTATCTGCCTGCATATCTTTTTATGGCTGTTTTAACCGGTGTATCTTCCAGTTGATCGCCCAGCATATGATACCTCAGCATCCTGCCGACAGCATCCAGATTTTTGACGGGATGAAACCTGTCATCATATTGAATAAGTTCATGTAGCTGTTCGTCATGTTTATTAATAAGTTTGCGAAGTTTTCTCCCGTGCGACCGGCTTCTGAGCTTACGGCAATTTTCATATATCTTCAGCCCAAAGTCAGAAGCCACACTCGGTTGCATGTGACATAAACCTATTCCACCATCGTCCCTGCTGTTGGGTGTAAGGGGTGAGCCCCCGGTCTCTTTCATAACCATAGCCAGGATGATATTTTTGGGGAGACCGTATTTTATTTCAACTTTTCGGGAGATATTTTGAAACCGGAGACTCCTCAGAACCATCCCGTAAAGCTGCTCTGCTTCATTTTGGCCACTCACGCCGTACCTGTTGACTTTTCCAATCATCCTTAAATTATCTAAACGTGACCTGGGAATTATCCATTTGTAACCAAGATGTCCTGTTCGATTTTCTTTAAAAACTTCCCTGTCTGCCGGTGAAACAACTTTTTCTACTTTACCGTATCCCTCTTTTTTCGGTGAGAAAAGGTCGGAGATGTATTTCACGATAAAATAATTTACTATTACCGAAATTAAAAGAATAACGATAAATGCAACACCCCTATGTTTTTTCCGGTCTGACGACATTTGAAGCAAAAATTGCTATATCTGATACTTTTTAATAAAAATCAGCATAATTTCCTTTTTCAGCTACAAATGTACAATTTTCTTTTATTGAAGTGTAAAGTATTGATAACATTGTTGGATATTTTTTGTGGAAAGGGGGGGTTAGGTACATGGAATGTTGGAAGGAGGAAAGAATATAAATGCTGACTGCTTTCCTTTTATCAATTCGTCAATATCACACCTGCCAATCTCTCCCCTACTCTCCTTCTCCCCTTCTCCCCTTCCATTAACTCTCAACCTCCCAAATTCACTGCGAAATACAACAAACCAAGAATAGCAAACACCATAATTAGGGCAACAAAAAAGCCATTTCTGTCAACTTTGTTCCATTTACAGATTTGCCATTGTGTTTTTGGAAACATAAGCTTGTAATCAAATCGTTTCGGATTTTCCATTGACAATAGTAATTCATGGTCATCTTTATCCTTATATCCGGTGACAGGTGTCCGCATTTTGGCATAAAATAACCATACCAACCTCAAAAATTAAATTTGCTATGTATCAAATTTGATTTTATTTTTACTTTTTTTTAAACTTAATAGTATGGTCATTGTCATTTCTCCGTCAAAAAACCTGGATACTAAAAATAAGCCTAAAACAAAGACACACACGCAACCTTTGTTTTTACAAGAGGCTGAATATCTCATCGAGAAACTATGTTCATTTTCTGTCAGTGACATCGCCCGGTTGATGAATATAAATCCAAAGCTTGCAGAATTGAATGTTGAACGTTATATGCAATGGAAAACACCTTTTACACCTGAAAACTCGAAACAGAGTATTCTCATGTTTAAAGGTGAAGTCTTCCTCGGGCTGGACGCCGGAAGCCTTACAGAGCATGACTTCGAATTTGCGCAGGAACATCTCAGGGTATTATCAGGGTTGTATGGAATCCTCAGACCTATGGATTTGATTCAGCCTTACAGATTAGAAATGGGTACAAGTTTTCAGACCGGGAAGTCAAGTGACCTGTATGCGTATTGGAAGCCATTGGTGACCGAACAAATCCAACATGTTTTCAGGCAGCAGGGTGACAATACCCTTATCAACCTTGCTTCAAAAGAATATTTCAAGGCAATAGACACATCAAAGGCTCAGGCAAAAATCATAACACCTGTATTTAAAGAATACAGAGATGGCAAATATAAATTTGTGACATTTTACATGAAAAAAGCCAGGGGATTAATGACTCGTTTTATCATTGAGAACAGGATAACAGAAGCAGAAAATATCAAAGCCTTTGATTTGGAAGGATATTCCTTTAACGAGCAACTTTCTGATGAAAACCAATACCTGTTTACAAGATAATAACTTGTTAAAAAAGGAGATATTACATTTTGGAATTACAAAAGAATCATTACACAGAAGAAAAATTTGCAGTTGTTATAAGGAAACACCGTTTTTTGGGTTTTTTACCGGTTCCCTGTATTCTGACAAGAAATGAAGACAGGGAGTTTTTTGCTATTAAGGAGCAATTACGGGGACAGGATGTCAAAAAAAACAAGTATCCTTTTTCCGGTTCCGAAAAAAATATTATTGAAAAATCCGATCAACTGAGTGATAATGCCATAATCAAACTATTTTCAAAAGGTAAAAACATCAATTTATTTTATCAGTCTCTCACAGAAGAGTTTTTCAAAAGACACTTACAGCCATATATTGAACGGCGTATTATTTCTGTAACAGATATCATCAAAGAAAATGACATTGAAGTATACTTAAAGGAAAAAGACTACCAGTACCTCTATGAAAATGATCGCATTGAAGTACTTAAAGCCCCGGCTGAAACTGTATTTAACTTCATTAAAGAGCAAAACCTGACCAAGTATTTCCTTTCAGTTCTGCATGAGGGAGAAGAAATAAACCTGACACATAAAAAAGGTATCATTCTGTCAAATTCACCCTGTTTGCTGATATTACAGGGTAAATTATTCACCTTTAATGACATTGACGGAAAAAAACTCACACCTTTTTTTGTGAAAGAGCATATAGAGATTCCTTTGTCTGCTGAAAAAAAATACTTCAACACCTTTATTCTGAATGCAGTTAAAAATTTTCGTGTAAAGGCATCAGGATTCACAATTAGTGACATATATCCTGAAAAGTCACCGGTACTGTCCTTTGAAACTGACTGGAAATCAGAGCCGGTTCTTTACCTGCTTTTCCGGTACGGCGAAAAAGAAATCCATGTGAACAATAAAAATTCTGTTTTTGTGAATTGCGAATCAAAACAAAACAATAACGGAACAACAGAATATGAATTTACCCGGCTGACAAGGGACAAAAAATGGGAGCAAAGTTTAGATTCTATTTTAACTTCTGTGGGGTTAATCAAAGACGGAGAAGGCGCATATAAACCGCCATTGGACAAAAAACTTGAAAAAGAAGAAAAGCATTTTTTAGCTGCTCAATGGCTCAATAAGCATTCGGAAATTCTCTCAGAAAAAGGATTCTCTGTTATCCAGAATTTCTATCAAAAAAAATATTTTACTCAGCGTATTTCACTCAATTTCTCTGTAAAAAACAGAACCGACTGGTTCGATATATATGCTGTTGTCCATTTCGGCAATTATGAAATTCCGTTTATCAAACTTAAAAATCATATTATTGGAGAAAAACGTGAATATGAGCTTCCAAATGGCGAAATAGCCATTCTGCCGGAAGAATGGTTTTCGAGGTATAAAGAATTATTCCTCTTTTCGAACGATAAAGAAGGCCATTTACAAATCAAGCAGCATTATTATCCACTGATGCAGAAGATAGATGGTATTCCAAAGGAATTAATACAACGGTTTGAAAATTTGAATGATGGTACTTTGGATGTCGATATTCCGGGAGAACTGAATGCAACATTACGTTCATATCAAAAAGCCGGTTTTTCGTGGTTATATAAATTACAGCAAAACAATTTCGGTGGTTGCCTGGCAGATGACATGGGACTGGGGAAAACATTGCAAACGCTGACGCTCATTTTAAAGACAACCAACGAGATGAAGTCCGGGAAAACAGTCTCAAAATCATCAGCTAAAACAAAACAATTGTCATTATTTGATGACAATTCGGCCATTGAGGAAAAAAAGAAAGAAAATAATACCAGTCTGATAGTGATGCCTACTTCACTTATCCATAACTGGCAAAATGAAATAGAAAAATTTGTTCCTTCACTGAAAATTTACAAGTATGTAGGAAACAGGGAAAAAGAATTTACAGGATTTGATGAAGCTGATATTGTGCTGACAAGTTATGGAATTGTAAGAAATGACATTGAATTTCTACAGCAATACGAGTTCCTGTTTCTTATCCTTGATGAAAGTCATTATGTCAAAAATCCTTTATCCAAAACCTATAACGCCGTTAATATGCTCCGTGCACAATACAGATTTGTACTTACAGGAAC
Source organism: uncultured Bacteroidales bacterium (assembly GCA_964629805.1). GTDB lineage: Bacteria > Bacteroidota > Bacteroidia > Bacteroidales > CAZVTW01 > CAZVTW01. The sequence continues at coordinate 5,058 of CAZVTW010000228.1, forward strand.
ACCAATTGAAAATTCGCTGCTTGATTTATGGTCCCAGATGAATTTCGTCAACGAAGGACTTTTAGGCAGTCTGCGCTTCTTTAAAGAAGAATTTCTTATTCCCATTGAAAAACAAAATGATACAGTACAACAGGAAAGACTCAGAGCGCTAATCAATCCATTTCTCCTGAGACGTAAAAAAAGTGAAGTAGCCAAAGACCTGCCACCCATGACAGAACAGTACAGGTATTGCGAAATGACAGAAGCCCAGTCTAAGTTTTATGATACGGAGAAGTCCAAGATCAGGAATGAAATCATGGATATCATTGGAGAAAATACCATTCAAAAGTCTTCTATTCTCATCATTCAGGGACTTACAAAACTACGGCAAATAGCGAATCATCCTACCCTAATTGACAGCGATTATTCATATGAATCGGGAAAATTTTATGAAATAACAGATACACTTGAAAATATCATTGCCGAAAATCACAAGGTATTGGTTTTTTCGTCCTTTGTTAAACACCTGGAGCTTGTCGAAGACTATATAAATGAAAAAAAATGGCAATATTCCAAACTCATTGGCTCAACAACCAACAGGGATGAACAGGTGAAAAAATTTACGAAAGAAGATGATAACAGGATATTTCTTATCTCACTAAAAGCCGGGGGTGTTGGTCTCAACCTGACAGCTGCCGATTACGTGCTGATTATTGATCCATGGTGGAATCCGGCTGCAGAATTACAAGCCATCAATCGTGCACACAGGATAGGCCAGGATAAAAACGTATTTGTTTACAGATTTATAACCGAGAACACAGTAGAACAAAAAATAAAAAAATTACAGGAACGTAAATCAGAACTGGCAGATGTTTTCGTCAATTCAAATAATCCATTACAAAATATTGACATCAAACATGTCATGGAACTTTTTTCTTAGGGTTGGAGCCCGTTATTGTGAAGAAATCATGTCGCGAATCATCAATTGCAGGGTTGTTGTTCCGCGAAATTCATTTTCTTCAATGGTATAGCAAACATCGAAAGATTTCCCTGTTTTTATGAACTCATAAAAGTAAGCAAATCCAAAAGCAATACCTGACATTTGCACCTGTCCGTCAGTTATTTCGAGTTTAAGATGCTCTCTTGCATTTCCCACGATACGGCTCCCGCCGGTGTCAACAACATATTTGGTCATAAAGACAGGTTTCATATTTTCCGGGCCAAAAGGGGCGAATTGTTTTAATATCCGGTAAAATTTTGGTGTGATGTCTTTAAACTTAATAATGGCATCTATCTCCACCTGCGGGATAAGCTGGTCCGGATCGATAATACCGGAAACAACTTTTTCAAATTTCTGTATAAAAGGTTCTACATTTTCAATTTTTAATGTCAGTCCGGCAGCATACTTATGACCTCCATATGCTTCCAGTAGATCGCTGCATTGGCTAATCGCTTCATACAGGTCAAAACCCATCACTGAACGTGCCGAACCTGTTGCCAAACCGTGAGATTCAGTCAATACAACAGTTGGTCTGTAATAACTTTCAGTCAAACGGGAAGCAACAATGCCAATGACACCCTTATGCCATTCTTTATTGAAAACGACAGTGGTCTTTTTATCATCATACATTTCACTTTTTTCAATAAGCGCCAGGGCTTCTTCTGTGATATTATGGTCCAAATCCTTACGGATGGTGTTGAATTGGTTAATTTCCCGGCTCATTTCCATAGCCAGGTCAAAATTATCTGTTGTAAGCAGATTAACTGCTTTTTCTCCGGATTTGATCCTGCCGGCAGCATTGATCCTCGGCCCAATCTTAAAAACCAGGTCTGATATTGTCAAAACCCTTGTATCAGCGTTGGCTATCTTTATGATTGTCTGCAGGCCAATGCGGGGCTTGCTGTTGAGTCTTTTAAGTCCGTAATATGCCAATATCCTGTTTTCTCCGGTAATTGGCACAATATCAGAGGCAATACTGACAGCAACAAGGTCAATATATTCAACAAGATAGTCATACAAATATTCAATCAAACTTCTTCTGCCTTTTCGTTTTTGTATAATTTCAGCAGGGGGGTGTTTGATTAAGTAAGCTGAAATTAACTTAAAACCAACACCACATCCGGATAGTTCTTTATAGGGGTATTTGCAATCCGGCTGTTTTGCATCCAGCAGGGCAACAGCTTCCGGAAGAATATCACCAGGCTGATGGTGATCGCAAATAATAAAATCTATCCCTTTCTCTTTCGCAAATTTTATCTTTTCAACCGCTTTTATACCGCAGTCAAGAGCAATAATTAATGAATAGTTTTTTTCAATGGCAAAATCAATTCCCTGGTATGAAATACCATATCCTTCTGTATATCTGTCAGGTATGTAATATCCAAGATTGGAATAAAATGTATGCAGAAAAGAGTATACCAGGGCTACTGAAGTAGTACCGTCAACATCATAATCTCCATAAATAAGTATGCCTTCTTTGTTATCAATGGCTGCCTTAATCCTTGTAACCGCTTCTTCCATACCCTTCATCAGGAAAGGGTCATGGAGTTCTTTCAACTGTGGCCTGAAAAAAGTTCGGGCTGCATCAAACGTTTTTATGCCCCGTTGAACCAACAAATTGGCCAGGCTCTTTTCTATTCCAAGTATTTCGGCAATGTGATTTATTTCTCTCTCATTCCCCTGAGGTTTTATTTCCCACTTATACTCCATCATTTTATCTCTTTATTGCGAAATTACCTGACATATTGAACTTCAGACGAAAATATTCCCAACTTTATTTGCACTATAAAGCTGATAAAAACAATATATCTGTTTGAATTCCTATTTTATGTTTTTTATTCATGTGATAATATTTATATTCCGCCAAAACAAATTTGCTTTATATTGTTTTTCAAATAATTGTCATAAAACATAACAAAAAATTATGTTGAAAAACACAAGAATATAATTCAGCCTTCTAAAATATAAATAATTGACATGAAAGCGTGAAAAATTAAATAAAAATTTACTATTTGATTTTCAACAAAAAAAAATGAGTCCACTCCGAAAAGCTATAAAACGAACAAATCTGAAAATCCGGTTTTATCACAGCTCTATAGGGAGTGCTGATTTTCAGCGCCTTCAACCTTTAGGGCAGGAGCAAAAAAGAGATGAAAATCAAAATACAAACTTTTCGGAGCAGGCTCATATCATGTGGCGAAAAAGATATAAATATCTCTTCCTTAAACTAATATTAAACTGAGACATTTGATAATTTTATTTGAAAGACGTGTTCAAAACAAGACCGGGCAATTTTCTTTATCTCCTCAAAATCAATCTCTTTATTTAACTCTTTTGATATTGAAGTGACCTTTTTATCAGTAAATCCACACGGATTGATATAGTCAAAATATTTAAGGTCAGTATTGACATTCAGGGCAAATCCATGCATTGTCACATATCTGCTTGCCCGGACCCCAATTGAACAAATCTTTTCAAAATTGTTCCCTTTATTAACCCATACTCCTGTTGCTTCGTCAAGCCTCTCAGCTTTTATTCCATAAAATTCAGTTGTTTTGATAATTACTTCTTCTAATTTATTTATATATCCTTTTATTCCTAAATTAAGATCGTTCAAATCAAGAATAGGATATCCGACAATTTGGCCGGGACCATGGTATGTGATGTCGCCACCACGGTTTGTTTTGTAATATTCAGCATTGATTTTTTTCAGAAAATCCGGATTAATCAGTAAATTATTTTCCTTTCCGCTTTTACCCAATGTATAAACATGGGGATGCTCACAAAAAAGTAAATAATGATTTGGGCCGGTATATTCCTTCCTTTGATCCCTGACTGCCTTTTCCCGAATAATATC
>CAZVTW010000229.1:0-8870 GCA_964629805.1 uncultured Bacteroidales bacterium
AATTTATTCGAAGCTTACGGTGTGTGCACTGCACCCGTGCAGGGCACACACATTGCATTGGTCATCATTGCCGCCCTCCGGGACGGCAACGCTGCCAATGCTGTTACGTTATGGTTCATTAAATAAAACAGTTAATGGAGGTTAAGCCGAAATAGAGAATTCATTAGCAAAGAAAAACAAATTCAATTCTGAAATTAAATATAATAACATGAGAATTGCAATAGCACAAATACAGGCAATAAAAGGAAATATTAAGAGAAATATCGAAATTCATTTAAAGTGGATAAATCAAGCAATTCAGAACAATGCGGATATGATTGTTTTCCCCGAGTTATCATTATCTGGTTATGAACCTGATTTAGCCGAGAAGCTTGCTACTAATCAAGATGATAAAAGGTTAGATAAAATTCAAAGCATAAGCGATGAAAATAACATCACAATAGGAGTTGGATTGCCAACAAGAAATGAGGGAAATGTATTTGTCAGCATGATTATTTTTCAACCTTTTAAGAAGCGGACAACTTATTCAAAACAGTATTTATATCCACCAGAAGAACAGATATTTACAGCGGGCAAAAATCCAATGGTTCTTGAATATAAAACAGAAGTTATATCCCCTGCAATTTGCTATGAAACGACTAACAAAGCACATTGCGAGTTTGCAAAACGAAATAATGCAACAATTTATATCGCAAGTGTACTAAGTTCTATTAAAGGAATTGATACTGAATTAAAATTGCTTTCTGAAATAGCTAAGAATAATAATTTGATAACATTTATGGCAAATTATTTCGGAAAATCAGGAGGTTATGAATGTGCAGGGAAATCATCGGTTTGGAATGAGGAGGGAGAGTTAATTGGACAACTTGGAGACAAAGAAGGTTTAATTATTTTCGATACAAAATCAAAAGAAATAATAAAAATAAAAAAAACGAATAAAAGAGTATTACTATTTCTTCCACAAGGATTTGAAGAATACGAAGCAGGTGTTTTTACTGACGTAATCGGTTGGAGTAGAGTAATAGGAATTGAACCTGTTGAAGTAGTAACGGCAGGACTTCGACATGAGGTGAAATGCAAATGGAATTTTAATGTCAGACCAGAGATTAGTTTTGAGGATATTAATATATCTGATTATGATGCATTAGCAATACCAGGGGGATTTGAAGATGCTGGATTTTATGAAGATGCTTTTGATGAACGGTTTCTAAAATTTAATTCGCCACTTTGATAAAAAAGGTAAAATAATTGCGGCTGTTTGCGCTGCGGCTTTGCCTGCTGGAAAATCGGGAGTTTTCAAAGGGAGAAACGCTACAACATACGATCTGTCAGACGGTTTCAGAAGGAAGCAACTTGCAGATTTGGGAGCAAATGTACAAGATAAGCATATTGTGATAGATAAAAACATTATAACTTCAACGGGACCGGCTACCGGATTGGACGTGTCTTTTAAGTTATTGGAGATGTTGACATCTATTGAAAACGTGAATGCTGTAAAAAAACATATGAGATTTGTGTAAATTATGCCTGAACAACAAAACATAGAATGGAAAGAAAGTTGGAGAGATGAATATCTCAAATGGATTTGCGGTTTCGCAAACGCAAAAGGAGGTAAATTGATAATTGGCAAAGACAATAATGGAAACATTGTTGGTGTCGAAAATTACAAACGCTTAATGGACGAGCTGCCCAATAAAATACAAAACCATCTTGGCATAATTTGCGAAATTGATTTATATGAATTTGGTAATAAACACTATATTGAGATTTTTGTAAAACCTTATAACGTGCCAATCTCATATCAGGGAAAATATCATTATCGTAGCGGAAGTACAAAACAGGAGTTAAAAGGAACTGTTCTAAATGAGTTCTTATTAAAAAAAGCTGGTAAAACTTGGGACGATGTAAACGAAAGTTCAGCAAGCTATGATGATATTGACAGTAAAACTGTCGAAAAATTCAAAGAAGACGCTGTTTATAGCAAACGTTGGATTGCTGTAAAAGGGGAAACAAACTATCAACGAATATTTGAAAACCTCCAATTAACTGATAAGAATGAATTAAAAAGGGCTGCATTAGTTTTATTCGGGAAAAATCCTCGGAATTACTTTATTAATGCTTATGCCAAAATTGGAAAATTTGGAAAATCAGACCATGATTTACAATCGCAGGAAGTTATAGAAACTAATGCTTATTCTCTTGCTGATGAGATTATTGAAATACTGGATAAAAAGTATTTCATAAAAGCAATATCATACAAAGGATTGCATCGGATTGAAACACCGCCTTACCCGTATGAAGCAATTCGTGAAGCATTAATAAATGCAGTAATACACAGAAATTACTTTGGTCCACCGATACAAATAAGTCTTTACGATGATAAAATAATGATTTGGAATGTTGGACAATTACCTGAGGAATTATCAATTGATGATTTAAAGCGTAAACATTCGTCATTTCCGAGAAATCCAAGGTTAGCAGAAGCATTTTTTAAAGGCGGGTTAATCGAAGCTTGGGGACGAGGAACACTAAAAATCATTAATGAGTGCAAAGAGTATGGATTACCAGAGCCTGACATTGAAATAATGAGTGGCGGAATTTGCGTAACAATTTACCAAAATAAATTAACAGACGAGTATTTAGAAAAGTTAGGTTTAAATGACAGGCAAAAGTCGATAATTAAATATTTAAAAACAACAGAACGTATAACAAATAAAGAATATCAAGAACAAACAGGTTGTTCCGATAGAACCGCAAGCCGTGATTTAAAGGATTTAGTGGAAAAAGAAATTTTAAAGAGTTCTGAAACCAAGGGTGTTGGTGCGTATTATGAGTTAATAACGCCAAAACCGCCACAATAACGCCATAATAACGCCAACAATACGAATGACGAGAAGAAACAAAAAGAAGAAACCATAATATTGTGTTGGTCGTCAGGCTTTTGGCGGTATTGGCAGCTTGCTTCGCTGCGCCGCCAATACCGCCAAAAGTCCGCCGCCAACACATTTTCGTTATTGCGACTTGAAGTCGTGTTAATGATTGTCTTACAAGAAAGAAATGAGTTCTTTGATTTACCCTGTGAAATACTTTTTTCGCGAACAACTGTTTATTTCACAGGGAGAACCCTGTGAAATACTTCTTCGCGAACAACCGTTTATTTCACAGGGTGAACCCTGTAGTTCTTCCTACGGTATTCCCGACCTATGGGCAGGACAAGCACTACTACGATATCAGATGAAGGGTGTATCCCTATTCTGGTAAAGCTCACAGGACAATCGTACCAATTGATGAGTCCACTCCTAAGAAAGGCTATAACTCCTTCGGAGATTACTTTGACAAATTATCGAAACAGAATTCTGTTTCCTTGGCAGTAATATTTTCGTCTGGACTTAGTCGAGATCAAGCTTGCCCGCGTAAATACAATATCGTGAGCGTTGAGGACTTTTTAACCGGAGTTAACTGTTTGGTATAGAGGATTGAAAAATTGTTAAACTGGTTTCTATTTCCTGTTTCAGTCAATTATTCCGCGTTAAGACACACCCCTTCCCTCCCGCTTCCCTGCGCATCCTCCTGGCTCCGCCGAGGACAGGCCTCTCTCTACAATTAAAATCCCCTTTGTGTTTTAGGTTTCCGTCTACAACAATTTTTAAATGGTTTACCACTTCCACATGGGCAAGGGTCATTCTTACCAATAGATTTTTGCCTGAAAGTTGCTTTGGATGAATTTTTTTTAGATGTAGCTGGTTTTCGCACATGAATTTTTTTCTTCGAACCGGAGGCTAATCTTTCTTTGATGGATTTTTTAGGCTCTTGTTTTTTAACCCATTCCATCACATTAGCCGGCGCTCTTTCATTCCTGAGTTCTTCAGCCATAAAATCCATGGCAGGTTTAATGTGGGCAAAAAACATTTTATAGGCAGTACATAAATAATTCAAACCGGGTTCGCCTTCCGGCGTATGACTGACCCTGTTTTTGGGGCACCCTCCGTTACATGCAAATTTGAATTCGCAGGCTAAACACTGATTTGGTAGCTTATCCCGCTTTTTGGCGCCAAATTTTATCTGTTTTTCAGATGTAAGCATGCCAACAAGCGGTTTGTCAAGAATATTACCCAGGTAATCATGTGGGTAGACAAAATGGTCACATGAATATACATCACCATTGTGTTCCATCACTGCTGCATCCCCACAAGTCTCAGTAAAGATGCAAAGCCCGGGCGGTGCGCCAAACCAGTTGGCGAGGCTGACGTCAAAAATCTGGACATAATATTTTCCAACATCCTGCCTCACCCATTCATCAAACATTGAAATGAGAAATCTGCCATAGGCTTTAGGGTCAACAGACCAGGATGATACTTTTGCCTCACCTTGAAAATCAGGCGATACCAATTCCAGTGCATCATTGCCGGGTTGTTCTGCAATCTGTTCAACAATTGGAATAAACTGCATATACCCGCTGCCTATTCTTTTCAAAAAGCGATATATCTCAAGCGGATACTGGGAATTATAATCATTGACAACAGTCAGGGTATTGAATCGCACATCATATTTTTTTAACAATTCAATACTCTTCATAATACGTTCCCAACTGGGTTTCCCATTTTGATAAACCCTGTAATGATCATGTAATTCCCGGGGTCCGTCAATAGAAACACCAATCAAAAAATCATGCTCTTTGAATAATTCACACCACTCTTCATCGATTAATGTGGCATTAGTCTGGAAAATATTTTCTATTTTTTTACCATTCGCATATTTTTCCTGGAGTTTCAATGCTTTCCTGTAAAAATCAACACCTAACAGCGTCGGTTCTCCTCCCTGCCAGACAAACTGAACGACAGGAACCTGCTGCGAAGCTATTTGTTGTTTCACATAAGCCTCCAAAACATTATCAGGCATCTTAAAATTCTGCCGTGATTTATAGAGCTGCTTCTTTTCGAGATAATAACAATATTTACAATTCAGATTGCACACCGGGCCAATGGGTTTAGCCATCACCTGGAAGGCAATCGGTTTTTGCTGAAAATAATAGTCCATAAGTTTATTTTCATTTCATCGGGTCATAAAAAAAGATCAAACGAGCAATCATAAAAAATTATTCTGCCAGGATACATACTTAGGCATTGAAAAAAAATCGATCAATTCAATATTTTCGGACAATACTAATCTGCAACAATTAATAAAAACAATCATCCTGGCAAGCGCCAGGATGATTATTAAGTAGGAGAATAATATTGCCCTTTCGGAAAAAATGAAGAATTTCCCAAAAGTTTACTTTTCATACTCCTTCAGGTATATCTCAACTTGCTTAACAATATTTTCAGGTGTATACCCGAGTTTTTCGTCCAGTACTTTATAGGGAGCCGAAAATCCGAATGATTCCATTCCAATCACTTTCCCTTTACCTCCAACCAACGATTTAAGTGTCACAGGCAATCCTGCCGTTAAACCTAAAACGGGTATGTTTGCGGGAATAATTTTATTCTGATAATCAATCGGTTGTTGTCTGAAAAGTCCTTCTGATATAGCAGACACTACTCTAACTTTCAGACCTTTATCCTGCTCTAAAGCAACTGATGCACCCATCATTGTTGAAACTTCGGAGCCATTTGCTACCAGGATGATATCAGGCTTACCATCACAATCTTTAACAATATAAGCGCCTTGTTGTGCTTCCAGGGCATCATTAAATCTTGTTGAACCGGGTTTTGGCGGAACATCTTCAATATTTTGCCTGGAGAGGATAAGGGCAGTAGGTGATTTAGTGTTTTCGAGGGCCATTTTCCAGGCAACCGAAGTTTCTACGCCATCTGCAGGTCGTAAAACAAGCATGCTGTTATTGCCAGAATGGTTTTTGAGCTGTTCAAGCAGACGGATTTGGGCTTCCTGTTCCACAGGCTGGTGAGTCGGGCCGTCCTCCCCTACCCTGAATGCATCATGTGTCCAGATATATTTGACAGGCAATTCCATTAAAGCCGCTAACCTGACAGCTGGTTTCATATAATCGGAGAAAACAAAGAAAGTACCGATAGCAGGAATGATACCACCATGCAGGGCAATACCATTGGCAACCCCGGCAAGAGTCAATTCACAGACACCGGCTTGTAGGAAAGCGCCGGAAAAATCATTCCTTTCAAAAGCTTTTGATTTTTTAAGAAAACCATCAGTCTTATCACTATTTGAAAGATCGGCTGAACCAACAATGATATTTTCCAATGTTTGTGCAAAATGCGCCAAAACCGTACCGGAAGCGCCTCTTGTTGCTGTACCGGCTTTTTGTTCAATAGCCCGGAAGTCTATAACAGGTGATTTCCCGTCCAGGAACTGATTGTATTTTTTCGCTTTTTCAGGATTAGCAGCTTCCCAGTCTTTCTGCTGTTGTTTCTTCTTCGCTACAGCTTCAGCTTTTTGTTTCAGTACTGTTTTATAGTATTCCTCAACTTCGGGAAATATTCTGAAAGGGTCTTCCGGATCACCACCGAGACTCTGTATTGTTTTTTCGAAAGATGCTCCGGCTTTTGACAAAGGCATACCGTGAACCGCGCAATTAGGGCCAAATGGCTTTCCGTTTTCATCAACGGCGCCTTTACCCATCAATGTTTTTCCAATAATGACCGAAGGCTTATCAGTTACTTTATTTGCCTCTTTCAGGGCTTTTCTTATCTGATCAGCATCATTTCCGTCAATTGTTTGTGTGTGCCATCCCCAAGCCTCATATTTTTTAGCAGTATCTTCTCCTGTAACTAAATTGGTGGGTGTAGAAAGCTGAATTTCATTAGAATCATAAAACATTATCAGATTACCCAAACCAAGAAAGCCTGCCAATCTTCCGGCTCCCTGTGAGATTTCCTCCTGTATGCCACCGTCAGAAATAAAGGCATATGTTTTATGTTCCATCCAGTCACCAAATCTTTCAACCAAAAATCTTTCGGCAATAGCAGCGCCAACAGCCATGGTATGCCCCTGGCCAAGGGGCCCTGAAGTATTTTCTATGCCCCGTTTAGTATCGAGTTCCGGATGTCCGGGTGTCGGGCTGCCCCACTGACGAAATTGTTTAACATCTTCAAGTGAATAAGCACCTGTCATGGTCAAAATTGAATACAGCATAGGTGACATATGTCCAGGGTCAAGAAAAAATCTGTCCCTGTTCGGCCATGCCATATCGTTAGGATCAAAATTCAGGAATTCAGAATAGAGAATATGAATAAAATCTGCTCCTCCCATTGCCCCGCCAGGATGTCCTGATTTGGCTTTCTCAACCATAGCCGCAGATAACACCCGGATGTTGTCAGCAACTTTCTGTGTTATTTCTTTTTCGTTCATCATAAATTATTTAAAGTTATTAATATATTTAATTCAATCTCATTTCAGGCAAAATTAGCATAATATTTTATTGATAAAAAAAATGGATATTAAATCCTGGTGTAATCTTTCTGTTTCTGTTGTAAACATGTTATTTTTACAAAAAATCTAAACACAGAGTTTATCTTATTAGATTATACAGGGCGTTTTTTTAAAACACAACACAAAAACATAACGGATAAACATAATAAACACAAACTGATAAAGTTTGAATCTAAACATTAAAACTATATAATATTGAAAAAGATAGTATTATTCATCCTATGGGGATTATTCCTCCATGTATGCTGCTTAAAAGGCCAGGAGGCTTTTTGGAATTACAGCGGTGGAGAACCGGAAACCCGTATTTTGATTATTTTTGACGAATCAAACAGCATGAACGGCCAATGGGAAACCGGGAAAAAAATAGACATTGCCAGAAAAATGCTTCTCGATATCCTTGATAGTCTTGAGCAAATTGATAATATTCAGCTTGCATTGAGGATGTATGGTCACCAATACCATGTACCACCGCAGCGTTGTTCTGACACAAAACTGGAGGTTCCGTTCGGCCCGGATAATATTGAACAGATTAGACAAAAACTCATAAACACCGAGCCAAAGGGCACAACACCAATAGCACGGTCCCTGGAAGCCTGTGCAAGAGATTTTCCAAAATCAACCGCATCAAAAAATATTGTTATACTCATCACCGATGGTATTGAAGAATGCGACGGGGATCCCTGTGCTGTTGCTCTGGCACTGCAAAGCAGGGGCATTGTTCTGAAGCCATATATTATCGGCATCGGACTGGATGTTGAACTTGTAGATGCTTTTAGCTGTGTTGGTACTTTTTTCAATGCAGACAAGGAAGACAAACTTAAAGATATTTTACAATCTGTCATTTTACAGGCAACATCAAGAACCACCTGCCAGGTTAACCTGCTCGATATCCACGGAAATCCAACGGAAACAAATGTCAATATGACTTTCTATGACAAGGAAACCGGTTATATCACAAACAATTTTGTACACACAATGAACAGCTGTGGCAATCCGGACACGTTGGAGCTTTCACCAAACATTCAGTATAAAATAGATGTCCACACAATACCAAAAGTAACCATAGAACATGCAAACATAATTCCCGGAAAACATACTATCATCAGTACCGATGCTCCACAGGGAACACTGCTCATCAGAGAAGAAACAACCAATAAATATGAACACGTGAAGGCAGTCATTAAAAAGGCCGGGGATTGTAAAATTCTGAATGTGCAATCATTTTCCGTACCTGAAAAATATATTGTTGGCAACTATAACCTGGAAATATTAACCTTACCGCGCCTGTATTATCCAAACCTGGAAATCAAACAAAGTAAAACAACTCTTATCAGAGTACCTCAGCCTGGTATGGTCACAATTGTATTACCGGCTAAAGGATATGCAAGTTTGTACTTAAAAAGCCGTGAACATCTAACCTGGCTTTGTAATATTAATCACACCCAACGTGAAGTACTGTATTTGCA
>CAZVTW010000230.1:0-8842 GCA_964629805.1 uncultured Bacteroidales bacterium
AGTCGGATTTACCGCTTAATACGGCATTATACCTCATTAAACCGGTTCCGATAAAGAACAACACGGGTAACAAAGTAAATTCATCATTTCTGCCAAGAAAATGAAAAATACTTATGGCCAGTAGCAGGTATGTCAGAATTTCTATGAGCTGAACGGTCATCTGATATTAAAATATATTATCTCCGGAATAAACTCCTGTTGTTTAATTCAAAATGCATTTTCTAAGGCAAATCCAAAATAACATCGTTAAACCTTTATAACTTATTACCTAATCGTTCCTTAGTTTATTTTTTTTCAATGCCTAACTGATTCAACGCAATTTTTAAACGATCCTTGTATTTGTTCCAGTTGTATTCAGCAGCAGCCTCCCGCGCATATCTACGCATTTGATAATACTGCTCTCCTGTCAGGTTCCTGATGAAACCTATTGAATCTTTTAAAGCCGGAACATCCCTGACAGGAACAATACAACCGTTTTTTTTATGTGTAATTATTTCCGGACCAATAGAGTGTGGTGTTGTAATCACCGGCATGCCGGTTGCCATGGCTTCGGCAATGACAAGGCCAAAACCTTCGAAGACAGTCGGGAGCGCGAGGACATCATAATTGCCGTATTCACGGAAAAGAACCTGTTGTGAAACCGGTGGATGGTATACGAAGCGCTGTTTGTATTTTTGCAGAGCTTCTCCGGACCCCTGTATTCCACCAATGATATGAAGTTCGACATCTGCCTGTTTAAAAAATTTGACAGCATCAAGCAGGTATTTAATGCCTTTTCGTTGAGTAACTGTGCCGGCATATAGTATTTTTACCGGCCTGCTGTCAAAATCCGGGATACCCTCAAAGAATCGGATTGCCTGACTGTCAAAACCAAGTGGAAGCTTTATAATCCGGGCAGGATTTTTTCCAGCTTCCACAAGACTTTTTGCTGTAAAATCCGATGCTGCAATAGCAAAATCAGCAATATGTGGTTCCCTGATAAGTCTTTTTTCATACTGTACCGGGAATATCAAATTGTCTATGCTGTCAGCCCATTCCGGGTGTAATGCCTGTTCGTGGCCTAAAATTTTTTTTGCTGCTTCCACATGTGCTGTTGCAAGCTCGCAAACAGAGATTAACCCAATGTTTTTTGCCTGGTGCAGCGAATCATAACAACTTCCCTGGAACCCCCAAAAAAGATTGGCATGAAAGCCTGCAAGTTTTGAGGCAACATAATTGTCAAACCTGATATCCCTTTGATAAACTGCTTCCTGGGTTTTTGTTGATTTGCCGCCGATTCTTCTTAACATAAACTCTTTTAATTCGAACCGCCAGTTAGCATCCACTACACTGCCGTGTACACCATTAAGATATCTTCTTGACCAGAACTGGTTGCCGGTTTTGTCCAACATCTTTTGCAGATGTCTGTTTTTGATGTATGAACTGGTGAAAAATTTTTTCAAAACTCCGAGTTCCGTCATCGTTTTAGCAACATGATAGGCATGTTGTTTTCCTGCATGAGAAAGGATAATATTCATTTTTTCACTCATCAATATGAATAACCACAGGGAGGTGGTCTGAGAATGTTATATTTTTTTTCACTTTAAAAGATGAAACAGTTATATTCCCGGATACAAAAATATGATCAATTTTCAGGAACGGAAATTTTGAGGGGAATGTTAAACCTGTTCCTGAACCGGATGTCAGGTAAGCTGAATTTAAGGCAGCATAAAAGCGTAAAAAAGCTGGAGATAATCTTGTGGCGTTGAAATCGCCGCATAGGATGACCGGGAAACGGCATTGTTCCAAATACAGGATTATACTATCCATTTGTTTTGACTGAAGACAAAAGGTATTTTTAAAGTTCGAAAACCATGATTTTTTGTTTTGAGATACACTATTCAGATGAAAAGAGGCAAGATGAATATTGATGACTTCAAATGTGTCAGTGTGATAAACTATTGTAGCGCAAATCATTTGGGCATTTCCTTTGCCGGGAAATTTAACCGAATGTCTGTCAATAACCGGATGCCGGCTTATGATAAAATTTCCTGCATAATGTGGGATTGTATCTGTTTTACTCACCAGGTAGGGTTCTGATACAATGTATTTAAATCCTTTCTTCCTGAATTTTTCCACGCTGTTGTAAATACCGGAACCGCTGTAATCATAAAATTCCTGGAAGCAATATATATCAGCATGTAAGCTCATTATGCTATCATACATGTCACGGGTTTTGGCTGTATCTGTGAGATGAAATTTATTCCCGGGCGGTTTGTTGAAATTATTAACATTATATGAGCATATGGTAAGGTTTGCTTTATGTTGTTTCTGAAACAGACGGAAAACCGGCCAGTAGGATGAAAGCAGAATGAGTGCAGGGACTAAAATCACAATTAGAAAATATAAGGATTTCCGTTTCCGAAGAATGAAACAATACATCAAACTCAGCAGATGTATTAGAAATGCAGGCAGAACGGCAAAAGACATGAATGTCAAAATTGGTAAAACCAAAGAAAAAGGAACACAGAGATAAACTGTCAGAATTAAAATGGAAAGAAAAAAAATGATTGTATTATATGCCATAGCTCTTTTTTATTCATGCTTTTAAACCGGATTGCTTTTTCTTACTATTTTCTTGCTAAATAGTTTTTCAATTTTTTATGATGAACCATAGCAGATTCTATACATTTATCCATATTGTAATACTCCCATTCGGCAAAACGGCCCAATAAAAATAAACCCTGAGGTTCTAAAACAGATTTTAGATTGGTTATGGTTTTCTTAGTCTCTGAATTTTGAATGACATAGGAAGCAGATTGAAAATTTGACGCGATAGTTGACAGGTTTCCGGGAAGTTTATTTATCTCTTTTCTCATGTTCCGGGGAGAAAAGTGCCCTGAAAACTCTACCACACAGGATATTTTTTTACCCCGGTTGTTTGACGGGCTAAGTTTCCCGGTATATATAATACGATGTGCTTTAATTTCTGCGGATGGAATATAGAGCCAGGTCATCTCTGCCTCATCACTTTCACACAACATATTCGAAGTTGAATTTGAACGGAGTGTCGTCAAATTGTTTCGTATTTCCCTGGTAACCAAATTGCATAAATCAGGTATTGAGCGTACATCTCCTGTGAAAACAACTGCATCAAAATCATGATTTCCATTTAAAATACATTGTTCCCGGTTTAATTCAATTGAATGAATACTTATATCGTAATTGATTTGCAGCTTTTCAGCCAGTCTGTCAGCAATAAATTGAGAACCACCGGTGCGTGGATAATAAAACCAGGCATGTACCATGTCTTTTTCCTGCTTCCTGAAAATATTTGAAAGAAGAATCGTCTTTTTATCAGGCATCGGGAGTTTTCCTTCAAGCCAGTCCAGCGGAATTTCATGAAGTTGTTTTTGCCAGATTTTTTCGTTATATGGTCTGAAATATTGATTATACAGCGTCTGCCCAAAATTCTCCTTAAGGAAGTGTTCAAGGTTATTCCATTTGTCCTGTGAAGAACGGACATCGATTAGTTCGTCAATGACATCAGAAACAATATTTTCATCGAGCTGATATAAATGATTTTCTATCGGATATCCAATATATTTATTATTTAACAGGATTTTGGCATTTCGTTCAGCCCTGATAAATTCATTGTCTTTATCAAAAAACTGCCAGAACCAATCAAGGACAGTTTGATTTTTTGAATTAAATAAATGTCCGCCAACTGTATGGTAAAGCCTTCCGTCAACTATTTTGCAGGAAATGAGTCCGCCGGGTTTGTTATTTTTTTCAAAGACCTGAACATCAGCCCATTTGTTTAGCATTTGAGCAATTGCAAGGCCTGATATACCTGCGCCGATAACTGCAATTTTGTTTTTTTTCATTGGTTCAAATTTTGTCCGCGGATTAACACGAATCATTTAATTTTCTTATCATATGTTTCATGGCTATTGAAATGTGATTTTGCCAGGATGCCTGCTCTATGTATTTCTGCCAGGATGCTTCATTTATATTTTCATTGTTTATGGATGTTATGATGCCTTTTTTTAGTTCCTCTGTTGAATCAGGTGGTACAATTATTCCTAAATGATATTTTCGGCATATTTTGGTTAAACTACTGTTGGTGTCAGAAATAATTATTTTTTTCTTATAAGGAGCGATAAGATGTAAAATAGCGCTTTGAGAATGAAAACTTGCCGAATAATACAGGCAAATAATATCACTTTGTTCAATAAGCGCTGATAATTCATTCTCTGACAAGAATTTCTCTATAAAAATTACTTTTTCGGTAATTCCTAATTGCTTTGCTATTGTTTTATATTCGTTTATATCAACGGCTGAATTGGCTTTTTTTCCTGCTATTACAAGTTTGATTTGCTGAATATCCGCAATAGCACGGATTATATACTCGTAATTTTTTTCCTTACGTATATTGCCGGGTACTGTCATTAATACTGTATTATGACTTTTGTGGTCATTTAACCATGCAGACAATTTTTCGTCAACCGGATGCCCGGGATAAATACCATGAGGAACTGAGACATAAGTTGTATGTTTATTTTTGTAATATGGCTTTTCAGGAAGATAATCATGATAAAACGCCAGGTCTGTGACAGACATCATAGATTTCATAGATAGCACTGAGAAATACTTTGAGGGCGGAAAATTGTCCCTGTCCGGATCATGTAAAACAACAGCAAACAATTTCTTTTTCAATAATAGCTTAAATACAGGAGCCCATATGCATGCCGTGAGTTGTTCAAAATCATTCAAAATGACAACAGATTTTGGTTTTTTTAATAGAAAGTAACACAAAATGAACGGGTTGATTAAACTCCTGAAAAGGAAAAGCGCTTTAGACAGCAGCGGGAGAGGAAATTTATTTGTATCTTTTAATAAAATATGCTTTACGCCTTTGTATTGGAAAGATGCATTTTTTGGTAATATGAGGGAAACCTCGCTTACCTCCGGCCTTTGACTGTATGCATTGAATAATTGAATGGCATAGTCGTAACAACCACCAAAAGAACTTGATTCATATATTATTACTCTGATTTTCCCTTCCGGCTTATCTTGTTTTTGCATTTATTTCACTGTTAATTTCCCTCTCTTTTGCTTCGAAAAATAACCTTTTAGATATCCCTTCAGATAAGAAATCCTGTTTTTTTCTATCATCCAAAGAGAAGCCAAAAATATAAAAAAACTGAATTTTTTAGATTTTATCCTCATCCAGTATCTATAAGCCCTGATATATGAGCGGAGGCCAAATAAAAAAGGTACCAGACCCAGCAACCAATAGAAATGAATACTTTGAACAGAGAATATTAGAATGATTCCTGAAAAAAGCAAATATCTGCCTGTCGTCTCGACAATGTGAGATAAAAAATTTCTGAAATTAATTCCTGATTCGCCATCTCCCAAGCCATACCTGTAAGATTCTTTTGCAAATTCCCTGAATGTATCATGTCTTCCCCAATAAACATACGGTTTATTAATAATTCGGAATTTGAATTTTTTTTGTTTCACCTGCCGCCAGAAAATGGTATCATCGGCTGCCAGTGTCAGCCATTCCTGGTAGCCCCCGATTTGTTCCCAGACATATTTATAGTAGGCAACAGACCGGCTTGAAACTGAAAATGTATCATCTATTGTTTGACTGTAACCATTTTGTAAAATATAATCAGCTTTAGCAGCCAATGTTTGTATCTTTTCTGTATCAACAGTAAAAGTACCTCCAACAACTTCAACATCTGATTGGTTAAATGGCTCAACTAATGATTTCAGCCAATCTTCGTGATACCGGCATCCAAAATCTGTCGATACAATTAATTTTGTTTGGGCCTGGCGTATTGCTTCATTTCTTCCCTGTGCAATATTATATCCCGCTTTTTGAATTATTGTAACTTTAATATCTGATTTTTGGGACCATTTGACTAAGGTTTCAAAAGTGCCATCATGACTGCCTGCATCAACAATAATTATTTCTTCAGGAAGAATTGATTGAGATTCAATGTCAGCGATTGTGGTATCAAGCCTTGATATTTCGTTATATGTTGTTGAAACCAGTGTGAATTTCATATTCCTTTATCATTGGTATAACCTGACTCAACAGTTGTTTTCTTTTTTTCTTGCTGCATTGCTTTTTTTCTTCCAGGACTTGTTCAAGTTAGGAAATGGAATATATATGTCTTTGTTTTTGTTGACAAAGATAAGAAATTATATGTATTATTGCTTGTTGTAACCGCTAAGGAAATTTAGGCATTGAAAAAAATAAACTAAACATCTATTGATATTCTTTTTCCTTTTGGCTGCGTTGAGAAAAGTTTACATAGGCTTCACTATAAGCGCTTTTTCGCCTGTCCAAAAGAAAAAAAATTAACCCTTTAGGGTGTGTAATAAGACAATCAATCAGGTAGGATGTATTAGCTATTCTATTACCCACCCTGAATTTGGCCACTTTATTTTTCATCAATGCCTTTATTTCCTGTCGTATGATTTTTCTACTTTTAAATTTGCAATGACAGTTGCAACATAATTTGATAGCCATGCTGTCTTCCGAATAAAGAAGGTTGATTTTTAGGTCGATCAGAATGGTTACTAAGAGGTTTTTTTAAAAAAAAACATGAAAATAAGGGTATTGCTTGTCTCTACGCAGAGAGCCTAAGCGGAAGGGGGATATGAAGATAACAGCGTTTTTGTGATTGGCGCTGTATATTTTTCGCCTACCATAGTTCTGATGCTAATCAGTTTTAGACAAATCGATATCCTGAAACACTTCACTGAGATTTACGGTGAAATTTTCTAATACTGTTATTTTTACATCGGAATCTTCGGCAAACATTCCAATATTTTCATATTTCCCTGAATCTGACAAAACATATACGTTCACTGTTTTTTCAAAAGGAAAGACTGTCCAATATTCTTTTATACCATGTTTTTCATAGAGTTTAAATTTTTCTTCAACATCTCTTTTTGAGTTTTGGGCTGAAACGATTTCAATAATCAT
Source organism: uncultured Bacteroidales bacterium (assembly GCA_964629805.1). Taxonomy (GTDB): domain Bacteria; phylum Bacteroidota; class Bacteroidia; order Bacteroidales; family CAZVTW01; genus CAZVTW01. The sequence continues at coordinate 6,989 of CAZVTW010000230.1, forward strand.
ATCAGGCGGACCGATACAACCCTTCTCATCAAGTTTATCCTGATCACAGATGATACTGATATCCGGCTGGACTACTGTATAGATATTTTCATCTCCTTTATTTTCCCCGTATGGCAGCCTTACATCAAACGGGGCATGATAGATATTACAGGGTTTACTGCGTAAATATTGCCAGATGATGCCATAAAGATTACCGCTGACTGCCTGGTGCTTTCTTGTGGGCGCCGGGCTCATCAATTTTACCAAACCATCCCACAATTCTCTTCTTCTATCATCAATCCAGGTGAGATAATCTGCATAGGAATATTTTTTTTTTATATTTATATTCAGCGTATTCATAACTTATTTAATTGTATTATAATGTAAAATTTATCATTCATTTACAAAGTTATTATTTATTGTTTTAAAAAAAAGATTAGGAGGTTGAAAAATTGATCCGATTAATTTTCTGGTAAGAATTGCAAATGTTTGTCATTAGTTAATTTTTAGTTAATTGAGCGATATTATTTTCAATCGCTCAATTTGGGTTATAAATAGAGGGTTACTTTAAATTCTTCCCCAATTTCTTCAAAACAGATTTTTTTATTTCGACTTTTTGCTTCCTGGTACACCATTGGTAATCCACGGCCTGATTTATCAATATAGTTCAGATTTTCCATGAATTTGACAATCACCGGATTTATGGCATACGAAACTCCAGAGGCGAGTTTATCAATGGTTACAGTATTTGGTAAGCGCCCCGGGCTGATGACTTCAAGACGGTTATTGAACAGAAAAACCCTGATTTTTGAACCTGTGATTGAATACTTCCTGTGGCAACAGGCATTCACAATAAGTTCCCGAAACACTTTATCGGGATAATAGTTTTCTGATTCAATGCGTTTGTTACTGACAATATCCGAACGTCTCGGAATATTATTTTTGATAATAGCTGTTGTCGTAACAATTTGATAATCGAGTGTTCCTTCAATATTCTGCTTATCAGTGAGAGTTGAGGAAATATCAGATGATGAAAAGTGAGCAAACGAAACAGAACTATTTAAAAGATATTTTTGTGGATAATTTCCAAAAATTAATAATCCTGCAACTGTTAATGTCATATTTTCATCAATAATATCAGTATTTTTAAGCAGGTTTAGTTTTTCATCTTCAGAAAGCAATTCGTAATTTATTTTATATGTGTTGAAAAATGATACAATTTTACTTTGATTGAGATTTTTTCCAGACGTGTTGTCAATGGTTGTGGCATCGAAATGAAAAATGCCACTTTGCTGAAACAATCTCATAAGCTCCTGAACAGTTGCTGTCCGGTTTGTGGAACCAATCCTGATATAGAATTTTGAATGATTTGTTTGATAAGGTTTATCTTTACCTTTAGGTATATGAATGACAGCTATTAGTTTGTTTTCATATTCAATTTGATTGTAAGAAATTTCTATAGGCGGGATCACATTGTTAGCAGCGATGTTCATACACCATTCTTCATACTTTTTAGACAAATCTAATCCGGATACCTTCCTATTATCATCAATGCCTAGTAAGATGACTCCACCGGATTGATTTGCAAATCCTACAATTTCTTTTGCCAGTGTATCGATATCTGCCCGTGCACTTTTAAATTCAACGCCGGTGTTTTCGCCTTGCCTGATGAGCTCATTTATATAATGGCTATCAATATTCATGAAAATGATATTTTAATATGAAGTTTATACATATTATTTATATGTTTAAATTTTGTCCGCGAATTACACCCCGTGAAATAATTATCTCTCATTTAGATATTTCACGGGGTAAACCCTGTGAAATAATTATCTCTCATTTAGATATTTCACGGGGTAAACCCTTTGAAATAAT
>CAZVTW010000231.1:0-8830 GCA_964629805.1 uncultured Bacteroidales bacterium
AGCTATAATCCAGTCCTCCGATGGCTGAAAAGCGAATAAATCCATTGTCATCTATGTACTTTATCATAAGGCCTATTTCATCGGCATGCCCGCTAAGCATTATCCTCAGGTCACCTGTACCTCTTTTATGCGCTATGACATTACCATGCACATCAGTTTTAATTTCATCAGCAAATTTTTCCACATAGTTTTTAAATAGTTTTTGAACAGATTGTTCATAACCTGATGGCCCTGATGATTCGACCAATTGTCTGAAAAACTCAATATCTTTTTTTTTCATGCTGTCTATTTCCTTCTTTTTTTAATAAAATTTACAAACCGGTTAAAACCCCTTGGGTTGCTCTTGTTCAAATATTACAAGCCAGGATAAAACAGGTTTAAAGTATCAACAAAACTTTACATAAGCGCTTTACCGCAGATATCTGCAACATGAGTATAATCATTTTTATGCATCTCTTTATATATGATTGTTTTCTTTAATCTGGCCTCAATGAAACGAAAAGGTATTGAAAACAATACGATATAGACATCTTCTGCTGTTAATTCCTGATGTATCTCGCCGGTATTTTTGCCCCGCATAAGCAGTTTTCCACATAATTCTCTCGTCGCGTTCAGGGCATTTTCCGGAATTTCCAGGTAATGAGAATGGTCTGTGAAAAAGATAAACCTGCTTCTATCCGGTGTATCCTTTGTTTTATGAACGATGTGATTTATAAAATGTTCAATAAAATCTTTTACAGTTTCGCTTTCAACATAGATTTCAGAAATTTCACCATGAAAATCCATCAGCAAATTTTCATATATCCGTGAAACCAATTCATGCTTGTTTTTATAATATCTGTACAAATATCCTTCGGAGACACCGGATTGTTTTGCAATAAGCGCTATTGTTGCATTGTGATATCCATGTTCTACAACTAACCTGATTGTGTTGAGTTTAATTCTTTCTATTTTGCTTTTATCTATTGGTCTCATTATGTCTTGAGTGAATACTCGTTTATTTTACAGTTCTTTTGGTTTTAAGAGTAACTTCAGATGACAACTTTTAAGTGTTAAGATTTTCCAGTAAAGCATATCTGTTTCCAGTAAAGCAACAGCAGCAGTTGGCATTGTAATATCAATTGTCTTTTTATTTACCAGGACTGATATCAGGCTTTCGAGTGTAGGATTATGACCAAGAATCATTATCCTGCTGTATTTATCGTCTACCTTTTGAATAGCTTCTATGATATTGCTTTCATGTGCTGAATAAAATTCATCATGATATTCGATTTCCCCTTCATAATTCATTGCTTTGACTACTTTTTTAAGTGTTTGTTTTGCTCTTTTAGCCGGGGAGGAGAGGATAAGCTCCGGAACAATATCGCGTTTTAATATCTCAGACCCCATGACCGGGGCCGCTTTTTTCCCTCTTTTATTCAAGGGTCTGTCAAAATCCGGATCTCCTGTTGACCAGTCTGATTTGGCATGCCTCATGATGATGATCTGTTTCATAGTCATATTGTGTTTTATGGTTAAGGTTTAACTGTCTAAACAATTCGTTTGAAAACGAGCGCTGTACGATTAGTATTGTATATTTTTAGCGTATTTGCAGTTCCATGACCGGTAGTAATATATTCAATATTGGTATCTATTCTGTTAAAACCTCCAAACTCAGGTGAATCAGAGTTGAGAATTATTTCATATGCACCCATTTTCGGGACATAAAATTCATAGTCAGGGATGGAGTTAGATACATGAAAATTAAATAAAAATATTAAGCCGGAACGTTCAAACACTATCGTTTTGTTTAATTCATCCACATTTAATTGCCTGGCAAATTCCCACGAAAGTACCCTGTATTGATTTACGATTTGTAACATTTCCCTGTCAAAAGCTGCCAGGTATTCGTATTTCAGCTCCGGATTATCAACCAGTGACCATTGCCTGCGAGCATATTTGTAACTCCAGTTATTACCTTCGCGAGGGAAGTCAATCCATTCGGGATGACCGAATTCATTGCCCATGAAATTCAGGTAAGCCTGACCACCAAGGCCGATAGTAAATAACCGTATCATTTTATGCAAAGCAATGCCGCGATCAATAACCGGATTGGGATCATTTTTCATCATATGGAAATACATTTCTTTATCCATAAGACGAAAAGCAATGGTTTTGTCACCAACAAGCGCCTGGTCGTGCGACTCAGCGTATGAAATTGTTTTTACCCCGGGCACCCTGTCATTCAATACATGCCACATTTCATGTATACTCCAGTCTTCATCCTTTTTGTCTTTCAGATATTTGATCCAAAAATCGGGAATACCCATTCCAAGCCGGTAGTCAAAACCCAGGCCTCCTTCGTTGACTTTTTCAGATAAACCGGGCATTCCACTCACATCTTCTGCAATTGAGACAGCATCTTTGTTTAAATCATGTATGAGTTTATTCGCAAGTTGAAGATAGGTAATAGCATCAAATTCAACACCGTCTGTGAAAAATTTTTCCCGGCTGTCAAATTCTGTAAATCCATGATGAAAGTACATCATTGAGGTGACGCCATCGAAACGAAATCCATCAAAATGGAATTCACGCATCCAGTATTTGATGTTTGACAACAGAAATTGAATCACTTCCCACTTTCCATAATCAAATAGTTTTGAATCCCAGGCCGGATGTTCGCCCCTTGACCCCGGGTGGAAATACTGATATTCTGATCCGTCGAACTCATTCAGGCCCTCATTTGTGTTTTTCACTGTATGAGAATGAACGATATCCATAATCACTGCCAATCCCATTGAATGAGCTTTTTTTACCAGGTATTTCAATTCTTCCGGATTTCCGAACCGGGATGAGGGTGCAAAAAAATTCGATACGTGATATCCAAATGAGCCATAATAAGGGTGTTCTGCAACAGCCATTATTTGCAGTGTGTTATATCCGGCTTTTTTTATTCTGGGAAGAATATGCTCTGCGAAATCAAGGTAACTCCCAATGTTTTCCTGCTCACTGGCCATGCCCACATGGCATTCATAAATCAGAAGTTCACTGAGCTGTCCGACAGAAAAATTGTCATCCTGCCAGTTGAATTTCTCATGTGGAAACCATAATTCACCACAAAAATCTTTCGTTTCATCATCCTGGTGTACCTTGTTGATATAAGCCGGAATCCGTTCTTTCCAAGTGCCGTTTTCTCCGTGAACAAGCACTTTAATATAGCTACCATGTTTGAACCTATCTTTATATTCGGACTTTTTGAGGAATATTTCCCAGATACCCTCTTCGTTTCGTTGTAGGGGATGCGCTGATCTGTCCCAGTCGTTGAAATCTCCTATCAGGTAAAGTCCTTTTGCTTTAGGGGCCCATTCCCGGTAATACCAACCCTTTTTCCCGGAATCATAATTGATACCCAGATATGTATATCTGTCAGCAAATTTTATTAGACTCCCTGAATGGGATTCTATTTGGGAAAGCCTTGACCTGTATCTTTCATATCGGTCAATAAGTGCCTGCTCTGATGGTTTTAACCATGCATCTTTTTCTACAATACCTAATCTTCTGGCTGGTCTGTATTTCTCCATTGAATAATAATTAATCGGTTATTGAATTGATTTGTAAATTCGTGTCAATGATAAAATCCTGAACTTCTTCGGCTATGTCAATATTGCTTTCATCATAATGCCAGTTGACTGTTACTGAACCGCCTTCATCCTGGTATTTTTTTAACAGATTGAGAATTTGGAGTATATATCTTGATGAGCCGGTGTTGAAAAACGAAATCTTAAAGTCAAAAGTGATTGGTTCTCTCACCTCTTTTGTAAATTTTTCGAGCCATTCAATGAGTGGTCGGAAAAACTGACCGGTTTCAATAAAGGCGGATTCACCTTCGATGATACAGTGACCTTTTTCAGCATCGAAATTCACCTCCGGGGTGAATAATCCATCCTGAGAAGCTTTAATGTTAATGTTTTCCATAAATACTCCTGTTCTTAAAGTTAGTGATAAAAATACTGAGACCATTTCCTTGCTTTCATATATTGCCAAAGATTTGATTCTGACATTATTATAGCATTCCGGAACGGACCCTTTCAAAATTATGATAAAATTAACAATAAGGCGTCATTTAATGAAATTTTGAAGGATTAAAAATTCTTTTTTGAAGTTTGGAGTGAATATATCTTCTTTTATGTTATCTTTAATTTCTTCAACAGACCAAAATTTTCCGTCTGCAAGTTCTTTTTCATTTATCTTTATTTCACTATTGTAATGTGCAATAAACATAAAAACAAGCTCAGATTCTATATCTGTTTTCCAGACATATTTTTTTATTAATTTAGGTTTTATCTGCGATATGCCTAACTCTTCCTGAGCTTCCCGTTGCAGGCTTTGTTCCAGCGCTTCACCGAATTCAATATGTCCCCCGACAGCAGTATCCCATTTGCCGGGCTGGACTATTTTATCCTCAGGTCTTTTTTGAAGGAACAATTGGTTGTTTTTGTTCATGATGTGCAAATGAACCACCGGATGCAATAAGTCAGGATTGCCATGACACAGGTCTCGAGGCGCTTTGCCCTTTATTTGCCCTTGTTCATCTACAATTGGTAACCATTCGGTATCTCGTTTCAGCCAGAATTTATTCCTGGCATATTCCCACAGGAAGTAAACACCAAACACAATATAAAACAATCCGCCGCTGATAAATACCCAGGCTTCTTTTGACATGAAATAGGCTGAATAAACAATCAGCAGAACATGGCCAATCAGAATGAAGAAGAGATTTTTCAGTGATCCGGTCATCTTTTGTTCATATCCTGGCGGCATTTCTACTCCCCGCATGTAACGCTTTGACATCATCATGATAATATTTTTCCCGGAGAAGACAGAGATGCCAAGTATGACACAAAAGATTAATTCAATTAGGGCCGGTTTAAGTTTGAAGAAAATATCATTGTCCAACAGATACGAAACTCCCCCGAGAAGACTTAACAAAATGGTATCGTATAAAATGAATTTGTCAAATTTTTTATTTTTGATATATGTGTATCCCATTTCAAGGATGCCAAATCCAACTGCTATCAGGATGCCGGTTTGAGTGCCATATATCCAGTCTGCTGCAATAAAAACAAACAGGGGGAGAAACCCGGGCAATAATTTTTTTAGAAGTTCTGCTTTGTTGACCACGATTTATGAGGGGATTGATTTATGAACCTGAATATTTATACCTTTTTCCTTGAGATATTTGATAACAAAATGAAATATATCTTTGTTCTGACCTGCTATTTCAGGAGGGATAATGCCTTTTTGTTTTATTCTGTTCTCTGCCAGAAGTTCTACCATTGCTGTGCAGGTATAGCCTGTGGTCCTGGCCATAGAGGTTGTTTGGGTCTCCGAATCGTAATAATCAATCATGTCATATTGGTAATTCGCTATTTTATTTTCCTCAATACCACTCAATAATATCCTCATGACTGTTAAATCTTTATCTCCTGGTTTCATTTTCCATATGGGAAACAATATAGATGAAGTAAAATCTACGGGACGTATTTTTTTCCCATCGATTTCAACAGGATCAGTTGAGAAAAAACCACAGTGACTGAGCATTTTCAAATAATCAGGAGAGCCTGGATACCTCAGTGTTTTTTCAACCATATCAGGGATATCAAGCGTAAGTAGTAATGTTCTAAGTCCGTCTGTATTAAACGCTTCAAGGCTGCCAATGTTTTCAAAGTTGAGCATTTCGCAGCCGGACAGGGCCTGTTTAACAGTCAGGGTTCCGTTTTGCATCTGTCTTGCCGGTCTGGTATATTCCTCAATAACATCAATTGGCGAAAAGCCGGCTTTATATTCAAACGGCCATTCTCTTACCTGAGGTAATCCCCCGACATAGCATAGAAAACGTTCGAGTTTCATCTGCCTGTAATGGTAACCGGCAATGAGGTTTCCTAATCCCGGGGCTACACCGCAATCAACAATTGCTGTTACATCTTTTTCCCTTGCCAGTTTGCTTAAAACGAGCGGGTCTTCGGGCATAAACGAGATGTCGGCTATGTTTTTCCCTGTTTCTATCGTCCATTTTAAAACATTATACCCCAGATTTCCCGGAACTGCATTAATGATGGTGTCAAAATCACTGACGGTTTTTTTTACATTATCTTCATCTGATAAATCAGTATGTATTGTTGCTAAATCCCATTTTTGAATGATCTCTGCCAAAGCCTGACGTTTATAATCAGCCACAGTGACCGTGTGTTTTTTAGCTAACTCTCCGGCGATTGTTGTTCCAATCATTCCGGAACCACAAACAATTACTTTCATTTTTGTTGAGAATAAGATTTCAGTAATCAAAGAAAGATAATTTTCTTATCTCAGACAAATATGTTCCGGTCAAATATTTTATCTTTGTATGAAGGATTTATTCATTATCGTTTAGTTTGTTTCAATTCAATATCTTATAATGAGCGCTTCAAATTAAACTGGCATATATTTTGAAATATAGTATAGATTAAAGAAAGAGGAAGATCAGATGAATGAAAAGAATTCTTTTTTTTACCGGCTTATTATTAGGGTCATTTCTCCTGTTATAATTGTATTATTTATTACAGAAATATATAATTATTATAATACCCGCCAGATATTAAAACAAGAAACAACAGCAAAAAATGAGATCATAACCGATGAAATAAAAGCCATGCAGGAATTTCAGGACATGGCGCTTGAAATTCTCGAACAAAATCTTGATAAACGGCTACGGGAATTAAGTAATAAACTTGTCAATATTTATTTACGTGACACAAAGAATATTGAGCGCGAAGACCTGAACTCTATCAGGTTATTACTTGGCATGAATCCAAAGTATGAAGATATTTATATCATCAATTCGGAAGGAATTGTTGTTAATACAACTTTTAAAAAAGACCTCATGCTGGATTTATTCAGTTTTGGTCAGAAACACCGGGAATATTTGATTAGTATTTTAAACGGCAATAAATTTGTCAGTGAAGAATTTACCATTGAATCATCGACTAAAAGACCCAGAAAATACTCCTATCAACCCACCAGGGATAATGAATACATTGTTGAGATAGGCCTGTACTCTGATAAAGCTGATCAATTAATCAATTTTATATCCCAGGAATTAAAAAACATAGCGAAAAAGGTTGACAGAATTCGTGAGATTAATCTCTATGTTAATGCTGATACTCCGTTTTCGCTGGCTAAAGGCTCACCGGCAGATGAATCCAGACTAGCGTTGCTTGATGATATTTTTAAAAGAAAAGTGAGTTATACAAAAATAGAAGATCCTGGAAATCCCGACATCATACACGAATTTATGTACGTTAAAAAAGAAGATTCGGATTTGTACCGGGGAGCTGTCATAGAAATAATTTCAGATGAATCATTGGGTAATGCTATTATACGGCGGGAATTATTTAAATCCATCATTCTTGGTATTATCATCAGCATTATTGTGTTATATATTGTTATTGTCATGATTAACCAGGATATTGCCAGACCACTATCAAAATTACGGGATATGTTCTTGCGATTAGAGATTGGAGACCTGAACCTCAGGAATAAACTGGATATACGGTTAAATAATGAAATAGGAGATATTATTCTGTCAGCAAATAAAATTGTTGATAACTTAAATTCGGTGATGGTTTTCACAAAAAAACTTTCAAAAGGTGAATGGGAAACGACTTATGAAATGATAAGTAAAGTGGATGATCTTGGGCGCTCCCTTCTTTTAATGCAAAAAAATCTTATTATGGTTCAGGAGAAGGAGAAAAAACGAAAAATCCGGGATGAACAACATCACTGGGCTACTGAAGGTATTGCAAAATTTTCTGAAATATTACGTGAAAATCAAAATGATATTCTTGTACTTGGCAATAATATTATCAAGAAACTGGTCACATATACCGGCGCTGAAGTAGGAGCTATCTTCATTTTGAATGACGATGACAGAGATGATATCCATCTTGAAATGGTCTCATCGTATGCCTATGAAAAATACAGACATGCCAAAGTCAGAATTGAACTGGGCGAAGGACTGGCAGGAATGTGTGCCCTTGAGAAACATATGATTTACAGAACCGAAATCCCTCATGATTATATCAACATAGAATCCGGCCTGGGCGAATCACGGCCTGAGAGCTTACTCCTGGTTCCTTTAAAGCTACATGAAGAAGTTTACGGCGTTATTGAACTGGCTTCTTTGAGCAAATTTGAACAATATAAAATTGATTTTATAGAAACAATTGCCGAGAATATCACATACACAGTATCTTCAGTAAAAATAAGTACCCGGACAAATAAACTTCTTGAAATTTCAAGAAAACAAGCAGAAGAATTTGCCGCAAAAGAACAGGAGCTAAACGGAGAAATTGAAAACCTGAGGAAAGAGAAAGAAGCATCGGAGAAGAAAAAAGAAGAGATGCAACAGTTTATTAATTCCCTCAATAATGAGCTGGCTGAAGTCAGGAAGAAACTTCACAGGTTATCAAGAAAAGCCACTTTTTAGCATTAGACGCCATTGTTTGATATGTAGGTTGCTGCAACTTGCAGGACATCATTTCAAAACTGAAATAGCTTCCTGCAACCTGCAGGACGTTTTTTTTAAACTAAAATACCTTCCTGCAATCTGCAGGACGTTTTTTTTAAACCGAAATACCTTCCTGCAATCTGCAGGACGCCATTTTAAAACTAAAATAGCTTCCTGCAATCTGCAGGAAACTATTGCCAAATGGGAATAGCTTCCTGCTAAGAGGCAGTAATGCAGTTTTCTGGTTCGCCTTATATCTCATCAACTGTTGCATCACCTTTGCCAATGTAACAGACCAGCGCTTTT
>CAZVTW010000232.1:0-8826 GCA_964629805.1 uncultured Bacteroidales bacterium
TAGCCGGAATAACATAATCAATATTCGGATCAGAATTTGTGTCAACAATACCAAAAACAGGAATGTGTAGTCTTTTGGCTTCCCGCACGGCAATATGTTCTTTGTTAACATCAACAACAAACAAAGCGGCGGGTAATCTCGTCAAATCAGCAATACTGCCAAGTACTTTGTCAAGTTTAGCTCTTTGTCTGGTAATCTGCAGCCTTTCTCGCTTCGAAAGATTATCAAAAGTACCATCCTGGGACATCTTGTCAATAGATGTCATCTTTTTTATTGCTTTACGGACTGTCGGAAAATTTGTTAACATACCGCCTGACCATCTTTCAACAATATATGGTATCCCAATGGTGGTAACCTTTTCCTCAACAAGCGTTTTTGCCTGCTTTTTAGTGGCAACAAATAAAATTTTACGACCGGATTTAGCAATCTGTTTTAGTGCTGCACAAGCGACATCCAGCTTGGCAATGGTCTTGTGTAAATCAATGATATGAATCCCGTTCTTTTCCATAAAAATATATGGAGCCATTTCGGGGTTCCATTTTCTTTTGAGGTGACCAAAATGTGCACCTGCATCGAGTAAATCGTTAAAAGTTAATTTTGACATGTTTTGTAAGTTTACATTCTGTTTAAATCAATTATCAGGTAGCAACTTTAATGAAACAAAATCATCTCTGATAAACCGGAAGAGTTGATCCTGATAATTTAGATACTAAACTTAATAGGATTATAAATTGATTATCGTTTACTAAATTGAAACTTCTTACGCGCTTTGGGTTGCCCTGGTTTTTTACGTTCTACCTCTCTTGGATCTCTTGTTAAAAATCCCTGTGGTTTGATACTCAATTTATCCTCAGCATTGACTTTAACAAGTGCCCTGGCAATAGCAAGTCTCAGCGCCTCAGCCTGTCCGTTAATACCTCCGCCTTTTAAGTTTACTTTGATATCATATTTGTCCTCAAGACCAAGATGTAATAAAGGTTGTTTTGCTACGTATTGTGATTGTTTAAGCGGAAAATATTCTTCTAAAGGACGGTTGTTAACTGTAAAATTGCCTTTACCTTCTCTGAGATAGGCCCTGGCAATGGCTGACTTTCTACGTCCTATTGCATTAAATGATTCCATAAAACAATATATTATTTAATTGTATTCAAATCTATTTGTTTTGGTTTAAGCGAACTCTTATCATGTTCGGGACCGTTGAAAACATGTAAATTCCGGAAAAGAGCAGCGCCCAGGCGATTTTTTGGGAGCATCCCTTTGACCGACATTTCAATGATTCGGGCAGGATTCCTGGCATATAATTCTTTTGGTGTTACGGATTTTTGTCCGCCCGGATAGCCTGAATGCCTGATATATTCCCTGTCTGTCCATTTTTTCCCGGTGAGTCTTATCTTATCTGCATTAATAATAATAACATTATCACCACAGTCAACATGTGGGGTATAATCAGGTTTGTGCTTTCCTCTTAAAATAATTGCCACCCTTGAAACCAGACGACCGAGTATCTGGTCATGCGCATCAACAACAACCCATTGTTTATTAACTGTATTTTCGTTTGCAGATACCGTTTTGTAACTTATCGTGTTCACTGCTAATCAAATTATAAATTAATACTTTGAATTATACCCACTTTGGTATAACGGGCTGCAAAAGTAAAACTAAATTCCGAAATGGCAAAACATATTTTTAATAAAATTAGAAATAAAAAAAGCCGTGAAAAAATCACGACTTTTCTTTTCGGACCGGATTAATAAAAAAATACCGGTATGAAAAAAAATCATACTAAATCACAGGCATCAGCAGGCATCCAGTGTTTTTCTTTTCCTTCCCATTTTACATTACAACCAATGGGATTTGTGACAGGAACCGCAACAGTTTGTCCGTTTAAATATTCATGAAGCGCATTTTCAAGATCATTGGTAGTAATGCGAGAAGGGTCACGGGGACTATCAACAGCCCTTCCTGTATAAAATAGTTGTCTGTTTTCATCAAAGACGAAAAAATGAGGTGTTCTGAGGGCTCCGTATCTCAAGGCGATTTCCTGGGTTTCATCATAGAGATATTTCCAGGGAAATTTAAACACCTTCATTCTTTCTACCATGTGTTCAAAATCATCTTCCTGGTAAGTGTTTTTACTATTTGAATTGATAGCAACAAAATCAACACCCATTTTTGAATACTTTTCAACTGTCCTCCTGGTTATCTCATCAGAGTTTTTAACGTATGGACAATGATTGCATGTAAAAAAAACCACTAACAACCTGCTTCCAAAATCTGAGAGTTTATATTTTTGTCCATCTGTTGCCGGTAATTCAAAATCCGGCGCTTTGTCTCCTATTTGCAATGTAAATGCCATAATCTTATGTATTTTTAATGGTTATTAATATATAATCTGTTAGTTATGTTCTGAACTCAGTAATTTTCGAAATCTATGCGTTACAAGGCATCGTTTAACTCCTCATCCCGACATCAAGTATGTCGGGACTTCGGGATTAAACGATGCCTTGCGCCTTTATCTTTCGAATTTACTGAGTTCAGATATTATAGATAACAAAAAAGAGCTTTTAATTGTTGATCTGAAAATAATTATAAACTAAGTTATGAGACCTGAAAAACTTATTCGGGAAACAATAGATATGGCCAGGATGAATGTTGAACATGATGGCGGGCCATTTGCTGCAATCATCGTAAAAGAAAATGTGATTATCTCAAAAGCAACAAACACTGTAACTAAAGACAATGATCCGACAGCACATGCTGAGATAAATGCTATTCGGACAGCTGCACGAACTTTAAAAACACATGATTTATCTGATTGTACGCTCTATTCATCCTGTGAGCCATGTCCAATGTGTCTTGCAGCCTGTTATTGGGCCCGCATTAATACTATATATTATGCAAATTCAAAAGAGAGAGCCAAAGAAGCAGGATTCGATGATTCAAAAATATATTCTGAGATTACTAAATCCACCGATTGCCGCAATATCAATATGATACACATAGAAGATGTAACTGCTGATGTTCCCTTTACAACCTGGAAGAATTATGAAGACAGAAAAGAATATTAAAAACCTGACTGATAAAAAGTTAAACAGACTTTTTTTTACACGTGATGTGCTGGATGTTGCTCCGGAATTACTGGGTAAAAAACTGAACCGGAAATTCGACAATGGAGAAATAAAAAGTTTTATCATCACAGAAGTTGAAGCATACAGGGGAGAAGATGATCTGGCCTGCCATGCCAGCAAAGGGATGACACCAAGAAATAAAGTGATGTATAATGAGGGTGGCCTCATATATGTCTATCTTATTTATGGAATACATTGGATGTTCAATATAGTCACCTCAGTAAAAGACAATCCACAGGCAGTTCTTATCAGGGGTATTGAAGGATTCTCCGGGCCTGGCAGAGTAACAAAAGCATTGGGAATCAATAAATCCTTTTATGCTATAGATGTTGTTTCCTCTGAAAAAATATGGTTCTCAAATTCCGGTGAAATAATTCCATATACTGCTGATAAAAGAATAGGTATTGATTATGCAGGAAATTACTGGGCAAACAAGCCATGGAGATTTATTGCCATCTAAGATAACAAGATCCGACTTTGGCGAATAACGGGATTTTTCGTATTTTTATGATAGTTATTTTAAATTTAATCCCGTCAACATGAACATAAGAAATAAGCTCTTAATTTTCATCTTAATCCCCACACTTACAATTTACATCATTTCATTCGGCATTATCGGTACTGAATTAAAAATTACAGCGCTAACTGATGCAAAAAAAATTATGAGCGGATATTCCAGGGAATACGCTTTAAAGGTACAAGATAAACTTAATCGATACATGGATGAAGTAAAAGGACTAAAATATGCATATGAAAATTATAAATCGATACCTCGAGCGTATAGACGTACTCATTACAACAATCTCATGAAGAGAGCGCTGCAGGAAAATAAGGATTATCTTGCTATTTGGTCTATTTGCGAACCCAATGCCCTTGACAGCCTTGACCATGACTACATATATGCACCGGGGGCAACGAGAATTGGGAATTATGCCACTACTTATTATAAGCGTCAAGGCAAGATTCATCTTGAAGATTCAGGCACAGAAGGAGAGCTATTTGCAGGTGACTATTATACCATTCCTAAAAATACAGGCAAAGAAACTGTCATGAAACCATATTACTATTCATATACCGGTGATAAAAAGGATGTCGTTTTACAAACCAGTATGATTGAACCGCTTTTTGACCAGGGAACATTTCTCGGTGTTGTTGGAATTGATGCCGGTCTTGAAAGTTTTGTTGACATGATACGCAAAATCAAGCCAATTGACCAGGGCTATTCTTTTCTTTGTAGTCATGATGGCAGTTTTATTGCCCATCCTGATACTGCATATACCGGAAAACATATGAGTGAAATAATTCCGCAATTTTATAAAAGCCATAAAATAAAAAATGTTATTCAGGAAGGCTCTTCATACGCCTGTACCAGCAATACTTTAGAATCCGGGAAAAAACTTTTTGTTTCATTTTATCCTGTCAGAATTGGAAAAACAACAACACCCTGGAGTCTGGCCATTGTAGGGCCCCTGGATGTTATCATGAAAAGAGCCAATTATACTTACAGACTGACCATTATCATCGCTATCATTGGTTTTGTGCTTCTTATTACTATCATATTTCTTATAACAGCTAATATCTCACGTCCTATTCAACAGGTGACAAAAATAGCTCAGGAAATAGGCAACGGGAACTATGAAGTTCAGGTCAATATTAACAGGAAAGATGAAATTGGAATTCTGGCTGATAAACTCAGCACGATGTTGTCATCATTCAAGAGTGTATCTGAGATAGCAGTAAAAATTTCTGAAGGAAATTTAACTCCCCGTCTGGATGATGCATTAAAAGAAAAAAAGGGAGCATTGGCTTTAGCATTGAGACAAATGGTTAATCAACTCAGGCAAACGATACAGCAAATAAAAACGAATTCCGATAAGATAAATGAAATAAGTAGCCAGATGAAGAAAAATTCAGCAAATATAAATGAAGGAGCACACAATCTTGATATCTGCACAAAGGATATTGGAAAATCACTTGAAGAAATAGGTAAAATTGCCGGCAGGGCATCATCAGATATGAACAAAGGAGGACAAAATCTCAACAAAACAGGAGAAGCGATAAAAGAGATAACAGAAAAAATAAGTATCATAGGCGATATAGCCTTTCAAACAAACATACTTGCTTTGAACGCTGCAGTTGAAGCTGCCAGGGCAGGAGAACAAGGGAAAGGTTTTTCTGTTGTAGCATCGGAAGTTAGAAAATTAGCTGAGCGGAGTCATAATGCGGCTCAGGAGATCAATTCTCTATCTGAGAAAAGTACTCATATTGCCAGGGATGCCGGTGTTGTATTTAGCCAGCTAATGCCTGAAATTCAAAAAACTGCAGAATTAATTCAGATAATTACAGGTAATGGTTCTTATAATCAAACATCCTCTTTGAATACTGAAAAAAATGCTGTTGCCAGGCTTCATGAAATAACAAATAATAATGTAGTAACTGCCCAATTCATGGGCGAAAATTCAGAGAAACTCAATACATATGCAGAAGAACTCAATGAGGTGGCATCATTTTTTCAATTGTAGAAAGGAGAAATAAATCATCTTCTATTTTCTTATTCGCGAAACCATTTCATAAGCAAATTTTTAATACCTTCAATACCCACAGGTTTTGCCAGATATCCATCCATACCGGCCTCGTATGCCTTTTCTTTGTCTTCCTGGCGTGCATTCCCGGATAAAGCGATTATTGGCATAAAATAACCGGCAGTGCGTAATTCATTTGTTGCCTGAATACCGTCTTTAACCGGCATGACATAATCCATAAAAATAATATCATACTGCTTTTCTTTTGCTTTTTCAATGGCCTCATCTCCAGTGCCTGCAATATCCACGTTATAACCAATTGTTTTGAACATTGTTTTCATAACTTTTTGGCCAATAATGTCATCCTCTGCTAGCAATATTGATATATCCTCTTTCAAATTGTCTGTTTTAAAAAGTTCTTTTTTAAGTTGTAAATTCGGAAAATTTTCAGATAATATATGATATATGTTTTTTGAATCATAAGGTTTCATTAAATAATAATCAATCAGGCATCTTCGCGCTTTTGCATGATTCTCCGGCTTATGGTTCGAACTTGTCAAAATAATAATATAATTTCTTGCTAAATCCCTGTCTTCTATTGCCTTGGCGACTTTCATGCCATTAAATTCCTGGGTATCTTCTATGATGACAATCCTGTGTCTTTGGGTTTTAATATACTGATTACGCAATACTTTAAGCGCTTCCTCCTCTGATGTTTTAAGGTCAACCGGTATTCCAATGTTTCTAAAGCTTTTTAATAGTGTATTCTCTCTTGCTTTGCTACCGTCTATGATCATTATTTTAAGTCTGTCGGGGGTTTCCACGCTCATGATATCTACATCCTTTTCAAGTCTGTCATTTCCGAGCAACTCGATTGTAAAACTAAATCTGGTTCCGGGATAGGCGGCTGATGAAGCAATTGAAGCAGGGCTTTCCACCCAGATTTCGCCTTCCATCATTTCAACTAGTTGTTTGGCAATTGTTGTACCAAGGCCGGTCCCTCCATATCTGCCCGGGTATGAATAACCTGCCTGAGAATATACCCTGAAAATTTCATTCAGCTTGTTATGGGGTATACCTATTCCGGTATCTTCAACAGTAAAGAGAATGATAATCGTACCAAAGTTGTCCCTGACTTTTTCGGCTGTGATGATAATTTTACCCTCTTCAGTAAATTTAACCGCATTACTGACAAGGTTATTAAAAATCTGCCTTATTCTAAAAGGATCGCCAATATATTTATCCGGCAGCTCCGGATCGATATGGCTAAACAGGTGAAGCCCTTTTTTCTCTGCCAGTGGCTTAAAAGCATCAATAATTGTCCTGATTTCTTCACGCAGAAAAAATGGTATTTCTTCAAGAATCATTTTGCCAGTCTCAATCTTTGAAAAGTCGAGGATGTCATTGATGATAGAAAGAAGCAGGTTTGCTGATTTTTTAATGAATTGTGCATGTTCAGATTCTTTTTGTCCTAAATGACTATTCAGAAGGACATCTGTCATGCCAATAACCCCGTTGAGTGGTGTTCTTATCTCATGGCTCATCTTGGCAAGGAAGTCTGTTTTGGCTTGATTGGCTTTAGCTTCAATATCCCTGGCTCGTTCAACATCTGTGATATCAATAAAGGATTCAATAAACAGTTGTTTTCCTGTTAGTTTGGTCTTCAGACTCCTTTTCACAAGAATTTTATTTCCGTTTTCCTTTGATCCCAGTTTAAACCTGATGCCTTCTACCGCCACATCATGATCTGATGGCTGAAGAGGAACAACATCAGTTAGTTTTTTACCAATACATTCTACTGGTGTGGATATTTCAAGCAGCGAACATAATAAGTTGTTAATATCGATTACGTTATCATTGGCATCAACAATACACATGCCGATTGGGAAAGCGTGAATCAATCCTGTTAAGATATCATCCTTAATATTGTTATGATATTGATTATTAACATCATCAGATTCAGATTTGGAGAGTTGATAGAGATAAATTCCCTGGCCGGAATGAAAGGTAAGAAATTGTTTTTTGCAGGTGAATTGTAAATCATTTATCACTAATTGAGTCTTATCCTGGTTGCCTTTTTCTGAGATATCCTTTTTTAATGAACCCAGGAAATCCTCAGAAGTATTGAATTTAAGTGTATCAGGGATATTTTCATATAAAATCTCTCCGCTATCGGCAATTTCAGCAATAAAAATCCCGTCAAGTATTTTTAAAAAATTAACAATATCCTGTTTTCGTAATGTAGATTGTGTCATGTGTACCATGTTATTTTTGCCCCACGGAAGCATTTAGGCACAAAGTTACGAAATGTTTCGACAAAAAAAATATGATATAAAACCCGGTCCAAAATTGAAATAAACATAAGATATCAACATGCAATATATCAGTCTTAAAACTGATAACATAATCATTGATATTTTGTATTTTTGTTGCATCAGGATTTGGTAAGCATTTTATTACCTTGTTAATATACAGACAAAAAATGATTCCTAAAGAAACAATAGATAGAATTTTTAGCGCTGCAGATATCGTGCAGGTTGTTGGTGAGTTTGTTTCACTGAAAAAACGAGGGGAAAATTATCTTGGATTATGTCCTTTCCATAATGAGAAGACACCCTCATTTACCGTTTCTCCGCGAAAAGGGATTTTTAAATGTTTTGGCTGTCAAAAAGGTGGAAATGCTGTCAATTTTCTCATGGAGCTTGAGCACCTCAGCTACCCTGAGGCTTTAAAATACCTGGCGAGAAAGTATCATATTGAAATTGAAGAACATAAGCCAACACCTGAAGAACTGGAAGCCAAAACCAAACGTGAAAGCATGGTTGTTGTCACAAACTATGCTGCAAAATTTTTTCAACATGCTTTACATAACACAAATGAAGGAATATCAATCGGATTATCTTATTTTAAGGAGCGTGGATTTAAACCGGATACCATCAGAAAATTCGGTTTAGGCTATAGTCCTGAAAAACGGGATGCATTTACAAATGAAGCACAAAAAAACAGCTATAAACCAGAATATCTGAAAGAAACTGGTCTGACTGTTGAAAAAAACGGATACATATTTGACAGATTCAGTGGCAGGGTCATGTTTCCAATCCACAGCCTGTCAGGAACTATAGTTGGTTTTGGTGGCAGGATACTGAAAAAGGATGCAAAAACAGCGAAATATCTTA
>CAZVTW010000233.1:0-8816 GCA_964629805.1 uncultured Bacteroidales bacterium
AGTATTTTTAGAAAAACTTTGAATTTGCAAATTTATTTTATTTATAGTAAAAAACATCTTGATTATCTTGGTTTATGAATACTAAAACTGCATCACTTTTTTGGATACTATTTGTTTATAATATTTGATGCTTTTTAATTCACCGGCCAAGGGATGTAAAAAAGGTTGTTACCTTGTTTATTGAAACAAAACTAAATTCTTTGAATACACAGAAAATTTATGTTATAAAGACTAATGTATGGGTCAACTCCAAAAAGTATTTTTTTGTCAAAATAACGAAGAGTTTGGTAAAAAAGAGGCTTTTAGGTTCGGATTCATGTATTGATAAATAAAGTGAACAATTTAGGAAAAACAGGTAAGAAAATTGCTGTATCTTTTAATCAGGAACATTGACCACTTCTTTAATATCAGGAACTTCGCGTCTGAGTGATTGTTCCACACCAATCCTGAGTGTCTGGATACTCCAGGGACAAGAATGACACGCACCAATAAGTTTAACCCTGACAACAAGATCGTCAGTGACTTCTATCAGGGTGATGTCTCCGCCATCGGCCTGCAGATATGGCCGGATTTTGTCAAGTCCGGTATTAATTTTGTCAACAATGTGCTTATTATCTTGCTTTTTCATGTATTACATTTTTTTCATCATTACTTTTTTCGTAGGCGGCAGGTTTTTATTTCTTTCAATAACCTGGGAAACAAAATTTTTGGTAAGCTCCCGGAAAGCATTAAAAGCAGGTGAATTTTCATCAATTGACTCCGGCCTGCCTTCATCACCTCCTTCTCTGATACTCTGTACAATTGGTATTTGTCCCAGCAGGGTAACATTCATATCGGCTGCTAATTGCCTGCAACCTTCTTTTCCGAAGATATAGTACTTGTTTTCAGGCAATTCGGCAGGGGTAAACCAGGCCATATTTTCAATTAATCCCAACACAGGAACATTGATATGTTTTGCTCTGAACATACTTATTCCTTTAACAGCATCAGCTATGGCCACTTTTTGCGGTGTGGAAACAATAACAGCGCCTGTCACACCAACTGTTTGGACCAGTGTCAGATGAATATCTGAGGTTCCCGGGGGCAGGTCTACAAGCAGATAATCAAGATTGCCCCAGTCTGTATCGGTGAAAAATTGTTTAAAAGCGCCGGATGCCATTGGGCCACGCCAGATTGCAGCATTATCTGGTTCTACAAAAAAACCAATTGATATCATTTTAACGCCGTATCTTTTAACAGGTATAATAACTTCCTTCCCGTCAATTTTTCGGGCAGAAGGTCGCATTGACTCAGCCCCGAGCATTACGGGAAGGGATGGACCAAAAATATCAGCATCAATGAGACCAACATTTGCACCTGACCTGGATAATGATACTGCCAGATTAGTCGCTATGGTGGATTTTCCAACACCACCTTTCCCCGATGCAACAGCTATGATGTTTTTGACATTCTTTAATCCGCCTTCATGAGCAATAAATTCATTATCGTTTTTTATCTCACTGTTTATTATGATGTTAACCGATGTGCCAAATGTATCATGCAAAATTTGCCTGCATGATTGTTCAATGTCTGAAACATGCTTTTGACCTTCATGGGGAAAATATAATGTAAGATTGATGTCTTCACCATCTGTTTTGACACTTTTTATAAGATGAGAATCAACAATATTTTTTTGATAATCGGGATATATTATTTTTTTTAATGCCTCAAGAACTTGTAGCTTTGTTATTACCATAGAACATTATTCAATATATTTATTTTACTGGCAAAAATACTAATTTATTTTAAATCTAAATAAGTTATTTTGTATTTTTCGATTCACTTTTATTGTGGATTTGCAAATTAATATCCGAAACGTCTGTAATATTTTTACTCTTTTTGTGTCAAAAAAACAAGAAAGGCCTAAAATAGCCATAAGGAAATATGGATGAGGAGAAAATCATAGCCGGATTAAAAAACAATGAAGAACATACATTTCGCCTTTTTGTTGAGCAATACAAAGATATGGTTGTTAATGTATGCTATGGTTTTGTTCATGACCGGGATGAGGCTTTGGATATCTCGCAGGAAGTGTTCATAAAAGTATATGAGTCTGTAAAGGATTTTCGCGGAGATTCAAAGCTTTCAACGTGGTTGTATAGAATAGCTGTTAATAAATCTTTAAATGCATTACGAAAAAGAAAAAGAGAAGATTTTTTCAATAGATTTGGAGAAATGAATCTGTTGAATAGACCAAATCACAGGATAAAAATTGAGCCTGCCCCCAATGAGGCAGATACTAAGTTGGAGAGAGAGACAGGAAAAAAGATTATTCATAATCTGATACGTTTATTACCCGGGAAACAAAAAGCTGTATGTATTTTGTTCTTCAAACAAAAATTTTCCTATAAAGAAATTTCTGAAATACTTAATATTTCAATAAATGAAGTTGGAGTTCTTATTAACCGGGCGAAAAAGAAAATGCAACGTCTCATCAAAGATAAATTTCAAAATGATTTATTTGATTTGTAAGAAATCGGGATTTTTTGTGTCATAGTTATAAAGTGAGAAAATATGAACTGCAAATATATCAGACAGCACATATTAGATTTTTTGGATTCTTCATTGGATGAAATCGAAGTTGCTGAGTTTG
The DNA here is from genome assembly GCA_964629805.1 of uncultured Bacteroidales bacterium. Taxonomy (GTDB): domain Bacteria; phylum Bacteroidota; class Bacteroidia; order Bacteroidales; family CAZVTW01; genus CAZVTW01. Next base: position 2,633 of record CAZVTW010000233.1, read on the forward strand.
AAAAGCACATTCAGCATTGCGAAACATGTTCAAAATTGGTTGTCAATTTCAGGGTTGCATTTTCTGCTTTTAATGAGGAACCTCCATTAGAGGCCGGACCATATTATTATTCAAAATTAAAAAACAGGCTTGAAAAAAAACAGGCAAAAAAAAATACGCATTGGACTTTTTTCAGTGTATCTACATCCCTGTTAAAACCTGCTTATGCCTTTGTAATTATTATTTTGGCTTTATTCACAGGAATTTTTCTGGGAATACATGAGGGAACAAAAGATGTCAGACAAATTAGACTTGAAGAATATGCTGAGTATCATAATTTTCATGAAGCTAATCAAATAAGTTTTTATGATGAATTTGCAGAAGAGGAATAGTAAAGTTATCCTGTTTATCTTAGCTGCATTGCTGCTTTTCCTGGTTGTAGCAGGAATATCAGCATTGGTTTCAAATTATTATGTCAGCAAAAATATACAGGTCGAACAACCAGGTGAAACGAATTTAATCAGGCAGGGCCCTGGACGCGGTAGAATGGCATATTTTATTAAAAATGAGTTGAATCTTGATGAGGAACAGTACAGGAAATTGCAGGTTTCAATGGAAAAGAACGAAAACAGATACGGTAAACTGTTTTTCCGGCTTGATTCAATCAGAAATGAAATATTTTCGGAGCTTTCGGGAAACAATCCTGACAGGGAAAAGTTAAATGAACTGGCTTATGAATATGGAGTATTAACAGAAAAACACAGGTTGTATATGATAGAGCACTTTTTAGAGTTAAAGGATATTTGCCAACCTCACCAGTATCCTGCTTATAAAAACTTGCTTGAAGATTTGCAGCAGAGAGGCCCGGATAACAAGTTTAGAAAACGCAGGCACAGAGTTCGTCATGAACATGGGTGGAGAAGAAGGTTTTGGGAGACTGAAGACAGAAGACGAAAGTCCGGAGACTAAAGCTGAAAGCTAAAAGACTAATGCCGGAGAAGATACGCCGGCATATAGAAAGACTTGAGAGTCAAATCATCATGCCTTGAGCTTTATGCTTTGAGCTTCGAACTTCTGATTTTTTTTTAGAATGTATAATTTAAAAATTGAATGATATGAAAAACAAAGTGATTTTTATTGCAATAGTATTATTGATGATGTCATTATCTCAAATAGCTGATGCACAAAGAGGATATGGCAGATATGGAAGAGAAGCCGGCTGGCGGGCGGCTGATACAACGTTTGCAGATTGCAGAATTCCGAATTTGACTGATAAACAATATGCTGAAATCCGTGATTTGAGAACAGACCATTTACGTGACATGACCAATTACAGAAATAAGTTAAGAGAGAAAAATGCCAGGCTAAGAACACTGTCTGCCATGGATAATGCGGATATGAAAGAAGTTGATAAACTGATAGAGGAGATAGGTGAATTAAAAACCGAAATGAGAAAAGCCGGGTTCAGGCACAGACAATCTGTCAGGACTTTATTGACCGATGAACAAAAAGTATATTTTAATGTCCAGGGCAGAAGAGGCCGTTTTGGACAGGGATACGGAAGAGGTCGTCATGGAAGAGGTAATGGACATTACGGAAGAGATAATGGATATTACGGAAGAGGTAAAGGATATCAGTATGGTAGCAGAAATCCCGGTGGTCATTGCTGGTTTAACTGGTGATTATCAAAATAATGAGCGCTAAACCTGCCGGTGTGCTTGCACCCGGCAGCGTTTTTAATAATACTTTCTGCCAAAAAATACAAGAAAATAAAAATTATTGTACTAACTGGCATGTAAAGCAAAAACAATAACCTGTTATTGAAACATCATGGCAGAATTTTTAGCATTGTCACCCAGATAGGGATTGCCAGAACACAAATGAAATAACTCAGAAAAATAGTGCTTCCTACACGTTGCATATTTCCACCATATGTCCTGGCCTGCAGAATAGTTCCTGTTGCGGGCGCAGCCGCCGCCTGGATCATAAAAAAATTGGCTAACAGGATGTTATCCTGGTAAATGCCTGAATAGTAAATAAAAAGAATTGTTGTTGCAGGCAAGAGTAAAAATTTTACGAAAAAAACCCGTATACAATCCCAAAATGCCGGGAATTGCCGGAGAGATATTCCACCAAGTGTAGCCCCTAAAACAAAAGTTACAACTGGTACAGTAGCGCTTCCGAGAAAGTCTATCGAATCAATAATTATTTCCGGAACATATCTTTTTATGGTTGTAAGAACAAAAAGCAGGGCCAAAACATTGGAAATAAGAGGCGGATTAAAAAATTCCTTCAATTTTATTGTTGAACCGTCCTTCCCGGAAATTAAATATTTTCCAACACTCCAGAGCAATGGATTTAGCCCGAGTACAAACAGAAAAACATAAACAGCAAAGGTATCAAACTGATCAGGATAAACAGATTGTCCGATAGGTAATACCAGATATCCGGCATTTTGCATTGAAGCAAGGGCCAGAAAATCTTTTTTCTTTGGCATGGCTTTGATAAACAACAAATAAGCAACAGCCAGGCCAAGCAGTATCATTGATGCTCCAATCAGAGGCATTGACCACCAAATGGTCATTTCTGCGGGATTAAAATTGAGCAGAATCTTTGCGAAAATCATACACGGCAGAAAGACGTAAACAGTGATTTTTGATAAACTGTCGATATGTTGTTGTGTGACAATTTTTTTTCTGACCAGAATACCGGCAGCAAATGCAATGATTATGATTTTAAGTATGGAAAGGAAAAGTGGTTCAAAGGTGCTATGTAATATATCGGCCATCTGTATTGGGTATTTTTATATGAAGTTCGGGTTTATCTTGGTAATAAAAAAATCTCTTCTGAAGAGAAGATATATACTGTAAGAATAATCCGGATTTTTATGTTTGAAATCATAGTATCCGGTAAACCTCACACCAATATCTACCCCACTGATAATTCTTTTTGTATATTGGATTTCCGGTATCAGCAAACTTCGATTTGATTCTGTGTATGAATAATCAGTCTTTGACATGCTTTGATAAATCGGATTACCCAACGGAGAAAGATATTTCTTAGCTTTCCAGTAGGTAAGAAGAATATGAAACGGGCCAAATAGCAGGCCGCTTTGAAGGTATAATCCATTTCCTTTTTTAAATGCCCACTCATCAGGTACCTGGCCAAAATAATTGACATAATGACCTTCTAACCAAATGTGATTATTTTGGTTATTCATCCCATATTGTATTTTTGTGCCAACAGAGGTGTTGAAAACACTTGTTACCTGATCGTTACCTGTATTTATCTGACCGCCTGTGTGTTTTGCAGTGAGTTGCAAGGGTAAGTAAATGTTCAGCCTGTTTTTTTCAATGGCTCTGAGTTCAAAAAAACTTCCGGCATTAAATTCCTCCTGGAATGGATCACCAGGTCGAATAAATTTTTCCCAGTTTAACCAGACATCTGCATACATTCTTTTTGAATCATATAAAAATTGCAAGCCTTCTTCGTTGTTTTTTTCCAAAAACCGTTCAAAGTGATAAACAGGTTCAATGAGACGGTGATGTATTGTCCCGTATATGGAACCAAAAATAAGGTATAGATTTTGCGCCAATTCAACCTGCACGGATATAAGTGGTTGCACCTGTTCAAAACCTTTCGGGCCATAGTTTTTTAACAAATGAGCGCCTGCTTTTATCCTGACTGATTGAGACGGATAATATGTTAATGCCGGTTCAATAAAATATCCGGTTAATGTATAACCTTTTTCAATCTTGTTAAAATATTCATTATTTTTAAAAAAATTTACATTGTTCACTGAAAAAAACAGTTTATTTGTATGTTGGGGTTTTATTTGATGTGGAGAGAAAAATATTGAATTATACTGCTGTCCGGGGCAAGGCATGCAGAATATTATCGTAAAAATCAGGATAATTGTCCGTTTCATATCTGTCGGATTTTTTTTCAAAATAAGGAAATAAATCCCGCAGGTTCAAATTATTTTTTTTCACTCTATATTTTTTAATGGAATAATCAGACATATGAAGTATTATATCATTGCAGGGGAGGCATCAGGCGATTTGCACGGGGCAAATCTTATCAGGGAGCTAAAAAAAATTGATGAAGAAGCTGCTTTCCGGGTCTGGGGAGGAGACAGGATGCAGTCAGAGGGGGCCTATATTGTAAAACATTACAGAGACCATGCTATTATGGGTTTTTGGCCTGTGATACGAAATATTCGTACAATAAAATCTCATTTTAAAATCTGTGAAAAAGATATTACTGAATATCATCCTGATGTTCTTATACTCATTGATTATTCCGGATTTAACCTTCGAATAGCAGAAAAAATAAAAAAAAGAGGCATTAACATTCCTGTTTATTATTATATTTCTCCACAGGTATGGGCCTGGAGACAATGGCGCGTGAAAAAGATCAAAAGGCTGATTGATAAAATGTATGTCGAACTGCCTTTTGTGAAAGATTTTTATCGGAAACATAACTATGAGGTTGATTATGTCGGCCATCCCCTCCTGGATGTTATTGATTCTGCCTCATCAAAACTTCCAGGGTTTAAACAATTCATAGCAGACCATCAACTTCCGGATAAACCTATAGTCGCTTTGTTTCCGGGAAGTCGAAAAACTGAAATTAAATGGATGCTCCCACTCATGTTATATGCTATTAAACATTTTTACGATTACCAGTTTGTTATTGCCGGCGCTCCTTCTATTCCCCCGGAGTTTTATGAACGTTACACCCGTGGATTTGACATCATAATTCTTTTCAATCAGTCGTATCAAATCCTGAAAAATTCTTTGGCTGCTATTGTTACATCCGGGACTGCATCGCTTGAAACAGCTTTGTTTAACGTGCCACAGGTGGTATGTTACCGGGGAGATAAAATCTCTGCTGAAATTGTGAGGCGATTAATAAAAATAAAATTCGTTTCTATTGCTAACCTGATAATGGATTCCCTTATTTTCAAGGAATTGTTACAGGAAAATTTCACAGAGGAAAATCTTATCAAGGAACTGGACAGATTGTTACATGATGAAGACTACCGAACCCGCATGAAATCGAATTATGCTGTGATGCGTGAAAAACTTGGCGGGCCGGGAGCTTCAAAACGGGTTGCAGAGTCAATTTATAAGGCTTTGCAAGGATTAAGGGCTTGAAAAACAATACATTTTAATGGGTAAAATAAAAAATTCTTTTTTACACCTTAAATATATTTCTCACCCTTTTCAATCTTAACATCATTCACAAATTGGCGGATTTGCTGTTCCTGATCACTTTTACAAACAAGCAACACATTATCTGTTTCAACAACAATGTAATCATTTAAACCCTGAAGAACAGCCAGTTTATTGTCCTGAACTTTTACAATGCAGTTTTTTGTTTTGTAAGTGAGTATGTTTTTAGAATTCAGTGCATTTCCATTTTCATCATGTGGAGAGTTTTCATAAAGTGACCCCCAGGTTCCCAAATCTGACCATCCAAAATCTGAACAAAAAACATATACGTTTTCGGCTTTTTCCATAATTCCATAATCAATAGAAATATTCTTGCAGTCAGCATATATTTTTTCAACAGATTTTTGTTCAAGTTTTGTGTTAAAAACATCCATCTTATCTGCAAATAAAGAATTCACCTCCGGTAAATTTTGCCTGAAAGAATTCATAATTGATTTGAGTGACCAGATGAAAATTCCCGAGTTCCAATAGAATTCCCCGCTTTCGTAAAACACTTTTGCCATTTCCAGGTCTGGTTTTTCTGTAAATGTTTTAACCATGCGAAGGTTAGGCATATTCTCCGAATCTATTTCTTTAGGATTTATTTGAATATAACCATATCCTGTTTGGGGAGAACTTGGTTTTATACCAAGAGTAACAAGGACATCTTTCGATGCGGCAAAGTTAATAGCCTGATTGATAGTCTGTATAAATTCATTCTCATGAACAATTAAATGATCAGCCGGAGAAACGACAATAACAGCCTCAGGATTTAGCTTTTGGATTCGATAATTCGCATACGCAATGCATGGCGCTGTATTTCTGCGCATAGGTTCAAGAAGTACCTGTTTTTCGCTTATTTCCGGTAATTGTTCTAAGGTCAGCTTTTTATAATTGGCGCTTGTAACAATAAATATCTGTTCATTCGGAAACAGCTTCCGGAAGCGGTCAAAAGTCATTTGTAATAATGTACGTCCTGTGCTTAGGAT
>CAZVTW010000234.1:0-8784 GCA_964629805.1 uncultured Bacteroidales bacterium
CTTAACAGGCAAAGTATTACCAATAGGCGGTGTAAAGGAAAAAACAATTGCGGCACGAAGAGTTGATATTTTTGAACTCATCTTCCCCAGGGATAATGAAGCAGATTTTGAGGAACTCCCTGATTATATTAAAGAAGGGATTACACCACATTTTGTATCATATTTTGATGATGTGTTGAAAGTGGCGTTTAAGAAGTGAGAAACACCACTCTTCGCTAAGCATAAATGACTATTTTTAAGCACTTTATGTCGTCTGGCGGAGAAAAATCAAAAAAACGTAACTGTTTAAGAGTATGTCATGAGATTCCTCCCTTCGGTCGGAATGACAGGCTGAGCTGTTTTTGGGTGTTGGTGGGGAAAATGCGGCGAAGCCGCATTTTCCCCACCAACACCAACAATTATTGTCTAGTGTCATTCCGACCGCAGGGAGGAATCTCTTCGTTAAATTCAGTTCCTAAACAGTTACAAAAAAACTATTAAAAACATTTACCGGACAGTAGATTTTAAAATTATTTTACGTTTCAAAATTATGGTATGTAGTTAAACTGTTTCATTCTTAAAATCCAGTATCAGACTGATTAGCAGCCCGGTATTGTTGCCAATACCCTGTGTGTGGACTGTTCAATCAGCCAAATCAAAAGAATTTCGAACCCTAACTTCTTTCGTAACTATTTGGTCTTCCTCATCTGACACAATAGACTTTTCAATATTCGAAAAATCCTTTTCAATAAATTCAAGATTGAATTTTTCTGGTAATTCATTAATTTTTTCCGGATTATCTTTTAAATAATTAACAAAATCAAATGTGAGTCCTATATTTCTTACAACTGTTTCTTTATTTGTCATTATCTTTTCTTTTTAAACTATTTATACAACTTCTCCAGTTCGAGAACCTGCTGATAACCAGGTGATATTTGAATAACCAGGATTAGTTTTTTATCTGTCAGCTCCCTGATTGTGGCACGACCAAGAGCATTGGTTTTTTCGGAGCGCATATTAAGAGCAGCGCCGTTTTCACTGATGAACCACTGCCCTTCGTCAACATAGTTAATAAGATTTAGTTTATATGTTTTGTTTCTCCTGAACACGTATGTAGCCCTGGATTTCATTAGTTCTATATCCTGGGGACTCATCCCTTGTATGGTATCTGCTGTGATTTCTTTTATATCTCTAAATTTCCATGTTCCGATAATCTTGTTATCTGTTTCGGAAGAGCAGGAATAGATTAGAATAAAAATGACGGAAGCAAAACCGAATAAACGAGCCAATTTTCTCATATGTTAAAATTTTCCGGTGAACAAAAAGTCAAAATTTTGTTCAAAAATAATAAACATACCTGTTTAAATCAAAAAAAAAATCAAAATTGGCTCAAATCCTTCTCTCAGACTAAAAAATGCATGATTACAGGCGTATCCCGCCATATTTACTATAGACTTTAACAGAAGATTTGGGATTCCTGTTATTTCCTACGACACCCCAAACACGGGTTTCATGGCTTCTTTTTTCACTACTGACATGTGGCCCGTTTGGATAATCAATACCACAATATTCTGTTTCTGCCTGTATTTCATATGATGCGCCCGGCTCAATATTGACATGAATTTTTCCATAGCTGTTGTCAATACGAATTGATTTAAAGTCTTTTTTTGTCCTGAAAATATCAATGTCAGTATACTTAGAATCTATGTCGAGGGCTGACGAAACGGATTCTATGTCATAGTTCGAATATTTTGTTTCAACAGATAACTCATCAATGTCGCCAATATCGTATGTGTCATATTTTGACTCGAGAATAAGTCTTTCAGTATCACCAATTTCAAATTTCGAGTATTTACTCTCAATATTCAGGACTTCAGCTTCTTCTATTTCTAACCTGGAATAGGCAATATCCAGTTCCATCCGGTTGACAGAGCCAATCCTGGAATTTTTCGAATATCCCAGGTAAACTGAATTAATACCTCCTTTTTCATTCACAAGGTTATTTGCCCTGAGTGTGCCGTATTTAACAGCAATTTCAGATTTTCCTGTTAATTTATTGATAAACACATCCCCATATTTATTTGATAGAGAAACATCTATGTATGCAGGCATTTTTACTTCATAATCAATACTGAAATCAGTATTCCTAAAGTTACTGGTTATATCAGTTTCAGCTTTGATAAAATCTCCTGCATGTTCAAACATGATATGAATATCTTCGAATATATCTTCGGCATGATTTTCATTATGAGCTTCAACTGTTACTGTGACATCAATTTTCACTTTTTCCTGATCCCATTCGGTGATGTTAATTGATCCGAATTTATTATTGAGTACAACTTCAGTATTTCTTCCTGCCTCGTATTCCTTATGGTATTTTTTTGTGTATGGCTCCCTTGCATGTGCACCTGCAATAATCGTAAACAGAATTAATGCAATACATATAACTCCCTTGTTTTTCATGACTCACCTTTTTATTTAATTCATTTTATTTTAACAATTCTTATTAACCTGGTTAATCACCTGGTTCAACAACTCAATCTTTGACTGATAGATATCAATCATCGCATTGATAATTCGTTCGTCTTCCATACCGTTTTCAAGCTCTGTTTTGAGTTCGAGATAATTTTTATCAAGCTCTTCAATCTCATTCATAATTTCTTTATAATCGACATCTGAGTTTTTACATTGTATATTTTCAAACTCATTCAGTTTATCTTCCATACTTGACTTCAGGTACTGCTCTACTTCCTGGTAATCTTCCGGCTCCGGTGTTGTGTTTTCAATATGAAATGTTTTTGCTGTTTTGACACTCTTGTCAGTATCCCTGTTCTCATATCTCATATACATTAAAACACTGAGCAGAATGATGATCACTGCAGCGGCAGATTTATACAATATATCAAACGAAATACCCTTTCGCTTTTCTTTTAACTTGTCAAGTTTTTCCCTGAAACGATCAAAATGACCGTCTTTTGGTTCAGAAGAATTAAATTCTTCCTTGCGTTCATCAAAAAAAGATCGTAAGTTACTCATAGCTCATGGTTAGTTTTTAAAGGAAGACTAAAATGACTTTATTTTTGAATCGTTCCCATATATTCAATAATTTTTTTTCTTGCTCTTGTCAGTTGTGATCGTGACGTAGAAGCTGTAATATGCAAAATCTGACTTATTTCTTCGTGATCATATCCTTCAAGATAGTATAAATTAAATACAACCCTGTATCCTTCGTCCAGTTCCTGCACTGCCTGCTTAATTTTTTTTATGTGATATTTTTGAATTTCTGCTTCATCATTATCATCATCTCCTTCCGGAATATGACCAACCTGGTCAATATCATCATATTTTATTTTTTTCCTGTTCAGCATGTCAACAGACCTGTTTATGACAATCCGCTTTAACCAGGCGCCAAAACTCACTTCACCACGATACGTTTTCAGCTTGTTAAAAGCAGCAAGGAATGATTCCTGCATGACGTCTTCAGCTTCCATCGGATCATTCAGAATCCTGTATGCTGTATTATACATATTTTTGTAATACAGCTTATAGAGCTCAAACTGTGCATTACGGTCATTCGTTGCACATCTGTCAATAATCTTCTGGTGAATATTTTGATATGTATGCTTCAATTTCACGATCTTCTCTCTGTTTTAAAGACGGTATAAAATGATAAGCGCTGCATCATTTTAATTCTTTTTTTGTATAATTTCAAAATCGATTGTCAATTCCTCCCCATGCTCATCAACCAGCCGGAGAATATGATTTCCCGGTGAAGGATTGACAGCAAACTGGTGAATGTCTTTTGTGTAACCAAGATATTCACTATCCATATGCCAGTAAATAGTCGTCATCTGCTCCCGGTGTGCTGCTTCAAAAACCGCTCTCCCTTTATCACCATCCAGATCAACCGGAATATATATCTGCGAATCATCAAAGGGATAAATCATCTGAATGGCTTGTTCAGATGTTCCCTGACCCGTGCAATCTTCCCGAAAAGGCGGCAGGACTATATATTCAGGATTATTTTGCCTGTAATACCATTCCATAGCAGGCGGTAACACAAACCAGGGTCTGTGTTTCATATTTGTTACCTGCTCGCATAATCCATCAACCTGCCAGTTAGCTGTGGAATCTAAGTGAATCATTTTATGAAACGGACAAACCCGGAAATTAACCCCTTTTTCAGGAATGAGCAAGGTATCTGTTCGCGGGCAATTGGGTGAAGCCAGGTAGCCACTTTTCACACAAACCGGCGTCTCAGCCAGATCATCATGAGGAATAGAAAACCAACCACCATCCATATTCAGCGCATTAAAAATATCAAAAAGAACCGGCGCTGCGGCTTTTACACCTACCAGTCCGGGTCTTCCTTCGCCGTCAGCGTTGCCGGCCCAGACCCCAACAACAAAAGCTGGAGATACGCCAATGGCCCAGGCATCCCTGAATCCAAAGCTGGTACCTGTTTTCCAGGCTATTCTCGAGGAGGAAGTGAATTCCTGCCAGTTTTGTTCCCCTTCAGGACGTTCAACATCAATGAGGGCCTGAAAAGTATGCCAAATAGCGCCTGCCATAAAAAAAGGTTGATTTTTCGGAAAAGTAGAGCTATCAATGTTCTTCCGGTTTGTTTTTTGTTGATATACAACCGGTTGAAAAAAATCATCTGTTAAATATTCCTGGTTGTGTTGATTATAATGCAATAACCTTCTTGCCATTGAAGCATATACCCCGCAAATTTCCCACAGAGATGCTTCGCATCCGCCCAGGATAAGCGATAGTCCATAGTGATCCGGAGACCGTCTCACAGAGGTTATCCCGGATTTGTTCAGCACGTAATGAAACCGCTCAACACCATAGCGGTTAAGGAGTCTGACAGCCGGAATATTCAGCGATCTGGCCAGCGCTCGTTTGGCCGGAACAGCGCCGCTGTAACCGAGATGATAATTTTCCGGCCTGAAACCGTCAAACCTGGTTGGAATATCAGGAACTAAGGCATTGGGAAGCAATTCACCGCTACTGAGCATAGCGGCATATAAAAAAGGCTTCAGAATGCTGCCCGTACTTCTGGGGGACTGGATGATGTCTACATGATAGCCGTGTTTTTTGTCGCCAAATTGATGTAAATTGCCCACATAAGCTCTCACATGACCGCTTTCAGTTTCCATAACCAGCGCTGCAATATTGTTTACGCCGTTCCCGCTAAGGATATCATGATGTCTTTCAGCAATTTGACACACACGTTTTTGTAATTCAGCGTCAATGGTTGTCTTTATAACAGAGGATGTACCCGGTTTGTTTTTTGCAGTATATTGCAACAGATGGGGGGCGATTTGGTCAAAGGGTAATGGTTTATCCGGTAAAGGCTCGGAAATTGCCAACTCATATGTTTGAGGGGTGATAATTTGTTTGTCCACAAGTTTTTTGAGTAAAGAATTTCTTTTGCTGAACAGCCTTTCCCTGTTTCTGCCGGGATGTATGAGAGACGGACTGTTGGGCAGGACGGCAAGCATCGCAGTTTCAGCCCAGGTCAGATGATGAAAATTTCTGCCAAAATAACGCAAAGATGCAGCCCGCAGACCGACAACATTGCCGCCAAAAGGCGCATGTGAGGCATACAGGCGGAGCAATTCATGTTTTGAATACCGGCATTCAAGCTGAAAAGCCAGGAACATCTCAATTATTTTTTCAAAAACTGTCCTTTCCCTGCCTTTTCGTGAAAGTCTGACAGTCTGCATGGTTAACGTGCTGGCGCCACTGACTGTTTCCCCGGCAGTAATATTTTGATAAAGCGCCCTGATAATTGCCAGAGGATCAACGCCCGGATGATAAAAAAAACGTTTGTCCTCAAAGCAGGTCACTGCACGGATATATTTTTCAGGCAAACTATCAACCGGGGGAAACCGCCACTGTCCGTCACCGGCAATTTTAGCGCCCGCAATTCTGCCATGAACATCCTCCAATACCAGGCTGTAAGGTGCATTAAATAAATGAACAGGTTTTAGTAACCATAACACAAACAGCAATACCAGGCAAGCCGTAATAATGAGATATGCCTTCTTCCTGATGAAAGCCAGGAGAGGTAAAAAGAGAGTAAAACGCCGTATTTTATGAATATGGAACATCAATATTTCCAAATTGTGAATTGAAAACGATTCGAAGATATAAATCTTACTGCAAATTAAGATAGCAAGATTCATAATTTCTTTCTCCGGCATTTCTGCTGCAAAAAAAAATCCTTTACTTTTGCAACAACAAAACCAAAATTGATGATATCATGATTGATTTAAGAAGTGATACAGTCACCCGTCCGACGCAGGGTATGTTAGATGCCATGTTTTCAGCGCAGGTAGGAGATGATGTGTTTAAGGAAGACCCGGCAATCAATATGCTGGAAGAAAAGATAGCCGGAATGTTTGGCATGGAAAGCGCTTTATTTTGCCCGTCCGGTACCATGACAAACCAGATTGCCATTAATGTGCATACCTCACCGGGCGATGAAGTTATTTGCGACAGGTTATCACATATCTACCAGTATGAAGGCGGTGGTATAGCAAGAAATTCAGGTGCCTCCGTTTGCCTGTTGGACGGGGACAGGGGAAGACTTACTGTCGAAGATATCAAAAAAAATATCAATCCCGACGACAGTCATAAACCGATATCCAAACTGGTTTCCCTTGAAAATACTGTCAATAAGGGTGGCGGAGCTTACTATGATTTTAATACCATAGAGGAAATATCAGCTTTTTGTCGTGAGGCAAACCTGAAGCTGCATCTTGACGGCGCCAGGCTTTTTAATGCCCTGGCCGAAACCGGAACATCGCCCAAAGCGTACGGAAAGCTGTTCGATTCAATATCTATATGCCTTTCAAAAGGACTAGGAGCGCCTGTTGGTTCATTGTTGCTGGGCAGTAAGGATTTCATTAGAAAGGCTCACCGGGTCAGAAAAGTATTTGGCGGCGGTATGCGACAGGCCGGATATCTTGCCGCCGCCGGATTATATGCCCTTGATAATAACATTGACAGACTGAAAGATGACCACAACAGGGCCTTGACGCTAGGAAATACGCTGGGCAGGCAATCCTGGGTCATATCGATCATGCCTGTTGATACGAATATCCTGATATTTGAACTTGACGAAAAAATGCCTGAACAGGTCTTTCTCGACAAATTCAGGCAGGAAAATATCCTGGCTCTGTCATTATCTCCTTTTCATATCCGCCTGGTCACTCACCTGGACTTTAATGATGAGATGCTAGTCAAGGTTGTGCAGGTTATACAGTCAATGGGTTGACTTTTAATTTGGCTCCCCTGTCTCAAAAGGATTATTGGGATCATTGCTCCATTCAAACCAGCCACCGTCATACACGGCAATATTGTCCCATCCCGAGAGCCAGGCATTCATGAATGCTTCGCTTCCGCGCCAGCCTGTACCACAATAAAAGGCATTTTTTTTGTCAGGGGTTATCCCTGCTTCTTCCCAGTTGTCCAGGATTTCATGATATTCGCGGGTGGTATGGTCAAGGTTCCTGTAATTTTCCATGTGATAAGCATCTGTACCACAATTGCCAAACACAGCGCCCGGAATTCGTCCTTTTTTTTCAATGTAGTTATACCCGCTTACTTCGCCGATAAACTCACGCCAGCTTCTGATTGACACCAGGTTGGCATGTTGCGACTGCAGGATTTCTTTTGCCTCAGGCACATCAACAGCAAGATGCGGATTAACAGGTATATCAGCGCCAAATGAGCTGACCGGAGCAGGTAAGGTTTCTTCAGTCACCAGTTCATACCCGGCATCGAGCCAGGACTGAACGCCGCCATTCAGGATTTTAACCTCTTTTACACCTGCATAAAGCATAATAAAAGCGCAGCGCATGGCGCCAAGCTGACCGGCACTGCTGCCGGGAAATGGATCATCATTTTTGGGAAATGTGAAACGTCCGTATAAAACCACAGTGGTATCACTGTCAATTCCGAGTTGACAAAGGACTTTATTCAATTCTTCGGGAGACCTGCGATTCCAGGTTTCCTCTGACTCCAGCCAGTTTGTATCAAGAGAAACAGCGCCGGGAATATGCCCCTGCAGATATACATCAGGATTCCGGTAATGAGCATGACAGATGACATACCTGTCGCTGCAATAACCCGGGGGATCGCCGCCATCAAGGAGTTCCCTCACCCACCCGGGATACACAAGATGTTTATAGTGATGCAGATGCTCCATTGGCAAATCCGGATTGATGGTCCATTCATCCACAAAATGATGATACACGCTGATGTTTAGATAACCGGCATCCAGGAAACGGTGTACAACTTTGTCTGTGTCATTCGAATTATAACCGTAAATCACGATTGTATTTTCAGGGAGAATGCCTTTGGACCTGACGATTTCAATCCAGTCGATGTAGCCGGCCCATTTTAACGGCAGACTCCTGGCATTTTTAATATGTCCGCCCCTGTGTTCACCAGAGAGTTTCCAGCCATTGTAGGCATCAACAGGACGGATATCAATGATTGAGCAATCAGGATTATTCAGACAATCAGACATTTCGCGGGTAGTAAGTTCTTTTATCATAGCGCTCTGCTTTAAAGATTTTTGTATGTTATTATTTAAGTCACATAAATAAAACTCGAAAGTGCCATTATTGTTTAAAGAAACCTTTTTAAAATTTCAGACCTCAAAAACTAGTCATGAAAAATTGGACATTCTTTGTAATTAACTGATTTAAAGTAATTAATCGATAATTAAATTCAGTTTATTTTTTTTAATAATCAGTATTGTCCGGTAAAATTGAATTAATTGAATGA
>CAZVTW010000235.1:0-8783 GCA_964629805.1 uncultured Bacteroidales bacterium
AATGACTGTTTTCAAATCAAATGCAACGAAGAGATCGGACTTTATAGACAAACACCAATTAAATTATTCAGTTGCCGTTGCGGCGGCTGCATTTTTGCTACGTTCAATTGATTGTAAAGCGAGATAAGAATTGCCGAACTTATCAAGATTTTCTATTTCGATATCGTATTGGTCAAAATGGCGCTCCTCGTCCTGCACCAGTTCTTCAAATAAAGTTTTTGATACCGAATCAGCATTTTTTGAGCATTCAATTGCCCAGTTATTATAATCGTTAATGCTGGAAGTTTCCATTTTAGCAGCAAGCTCAAGCATTGCTTTAACGTCATGGATTTTTTGAACATCGTCGGATTCTTTCATTTCCACTTCCCCCTTCAGATAAAGAATTCTTTCAGCAAGCTTTTCAATATGAAGCATCTCTTCAATTGCCGTCCTTTTGAAAAGGCCGGCCAAGAGGTCAAATCCCTGATCATCGCAATGAAAGTGAAAATACATGTACTGATGAACGGCTGTGAGTTCATCAGCAACAGCTTTGTTTAGTAATTCAATACTTTTTTCTCTCATATTATTTGTTTTTAGGATTTAAATGTACCATTTATTTGTAGTTTAATATCTTCAATTTTAAAATTTGGAATTCTTTTTTTTGAAAAATATTCCTGAAGTATATCATCGATTTCCTGATCAACAAAATCTTCTATCCGGTCGGTTTCTGAGCAATACAGGTGATGATGATTATCTAACCTGGCATCATACCTCATGATATCTTTTTCTGTTTTCACTCTTTTAATCAGTCCGTTTGTAACCAGTGCATCCAATACTTTGTAAACTGTTCCTGTGGCTATGTTAGGATGATTTTTTCTGATAAACTCAATAATCCTGTCAGCTGTTGGATGCTCTTTACTGCTCATAATGGCATCAAGGATAGCAAGGCGTTGTGGTGTCACTTTCAGGCCTTTTTCTGTCAGCTTATTTTTGATGTCGTTTATCATTATATTGATTTTATTTATACTTAAATGAGAAATACTCTCTTTTAAGAATAAACAAATATAATACATTTTAATGATAAATCCAAACGGAAGCAGATTTTTATTTTGTCAATTTCGGAATGATGATTGTTTTCTATTGAGTCTGTATTATTTATAATTTTTGAGGATAATTATAAATTATAGAATGATTTAAATAGTGCTTATAAGAAAACACATATTTTTTTAAAAGTGCCACTAAATAGATGTTTAGAAGGAGATTACTGGTAGGTCAGTTGGTTAATAAAGTGAAAATGAGCAGGATGATTAAGAAATATCCTGGTCATTTTTAAGCGAACTAAAAGAACAACTCAGGATTGACTCTCTTTTTAAGATGCATAATTTTAAAGGGTTTGTTTAAAGGCATCTATTGATCTGTATTTTTAAATCGTATTTCCACTCTTCTGTTCGTTGCCCTGCCTTCCTCGGTTGAATTATCAGCAATTGGAAATTCTTCTCCTGCACCCTGTGAGACAAGCCTTTCTGCATCAATTCCCCGGCTTATAATGTATTCCCGGATTTTTTCTGCTCTTTGCCTGGACAATTTACGATTGGACCCGGTTGAACCGGAATTATCAGTATGGCAAATGATTTTTACGAGCAAATTCGGATGTTTATTCAACTCGGCAACCAATTGATCAGTTGTTTGATACGTCTCCGGAACAATTGAGTTTTTATCCAAATATTTTACCCCTTTTAAAATTAATGATCCGGAATATTCATCCATTGAACCATCGTTCTTTCCGGCCGATTTACCTACAAACCCCAAAATTGCACAGGCCCTGCCTTTAATGCCGTCTTTCATTTGGAGTGTGATTTTGTATTCTGTTGTCTTTCTGCATACAAAATCAAATTGCTCGTAATTTTTATCAACTTTTTCGTTATAGGTATTCGCTATTAATCTTTCCGGGCCAAACAATTTTAAAATCGTCGTTCCGTCAGGCGAAGCTGCCCTGATTCGATAGTGATATCCTTTGTTCATAACAACGGTATATTCAACTATAGTAGCGCTGTCATTTTCACCCGGTTCAGGAATATTTGTGTTAAAAACTCTTAAAACATTGGCTTTACCTATATTTGCCTTAACAGTGTCTACAAATTCCTGCGGGCATCCTTCTCCGTCAGCTATAACAGATTTTGTCCCGTTAATGTCGTTTTCAGTCTGCTCATCCGTGCAGGAAAACATGTAAAATAGTCCGGCAAATACCGGGATAACCAGGACATATTTTAATACTGTATACTTTTTTGATTTAATTTTTGTCATCATACGTAATCTTTTTTTTGTAAGTGATTGATTAAAATGGCAACTCAGCCTTATTTTTTGATTTTGAAAGGTGATGTTGGCCAATAACTTCATGTACCCCGTTTTATCTTTGTTCTGCCTTGTAACCATCTCGTCGGCAATATATTCATGTTGTTCAACAAGTGATTTTCGGTACAACAACAAAAAGGGGTTAAACCATTGAAAAACAAAAAGAATTTCGATAAGGATCAAATCAAAGGAGTGGAGCTGCTGAGCATGCACCGTTTCATGCTGGATAAGCGGTTCATGCTCTGCTCCTTTGTCAGTTCCGGGCGAAATAAAAATATAATTCATAAAGGAAAAGGGGACGGTAAACCTCTTGTTCGAAACATAGGTATACCTTCCGGTTTGCCTTTTCTCAAGAGCTTTTGAATGATTTCTAATCAACAAAATGTTTCTAACCAGTTTGTACATAAAAAAGCAAACACCTGTGAGATAGATTATTACAAGAATATGTGTTAACCCAATTCCTGAATATAAAGAGGCAGTTTCCTGTTCTAATGTTATGTTGGTTGAAGTCTGAACAGTATCAAAAAACACCGTATATCCCCCATTACCGGCTGTCTCCACAGTAAATGGATTAAATGGCACCTCCAAAGCCGGAAGGAGAAATGACAGTAAAAGGGTAGCAAGTAAATAAAACCTGTTGATTTGAAAATGTGTGTCATTCTTTAGAATGAGATAATAAAAAGCATAAAATATGCCACAACAGGCTATGACTTCAATTGAATAGCTTATAAAATTATTCATTTTTACCGTTTTTTTGTTTTTTGATTTGTTCATCAACAATTTGCCTAATCTCTTCAAGCTCAGTCAGGGAAAGATCATCATCTTTGGTGAAAAAAGACGCGAATTTCTTCAAAGAGTTGCTGAAATAATTTTTCACAACGCCTTTGAGTTGAGATCGCAGGTAGTCGTTTTTACCAACTTTTGGATAATATTCATGAATTTTTCCATAGGTGGTATACCCGATAAACCCTTTTTTCACAAGGACACGAATAACGGTTGAAACAGTTGTATAAGCCGGTCTCGGCTGGGGAAATTGCTCAACAATATCTTTTAAAAAACCTTTTTCGATTCTCCAGAGATATTGCATCACCTGTTCTTCAGCTTTTGTAAGTTCCATAGTAAATTACATTTTGTTTTTCAATGGTGAGACAAATATATAACTATTTTTATAATTACACAACTATTTTTGTAATTTTATTACTATTAAAATAGTTTAAAATGTAGATTATCTATTTTTAATAATTTTATTTTAATATACTTACAAATGCATCACAGCCTGATTAAGAGATAGTATTTGAGGTAATTTTTAAGATAATTTTATAAATTCTTATTTTTTTTCCGGATATTTTCAGTATAAATGATTTAAATACCTTATTTTTGGGATTGATTTTCGTTGTACAAACTTTTTTAAATTATTTTTTTTATTATTGATTGCAATAAAAAACCTGAAATATTATAACTCTATGAAAATGCTACATGTATATATGTATATGTTGCTTTTTATTTTTTTGTTTTCATGTGCTAGTGATGAGTCAGCCCGCAAAACTGAAACAGAAGATAAAAAAGAGAATTCATTTGATATAAATGAACCGTCAATTATTAAGATTAATAATCGTCTTTTTAGCATTCCCTCTCCCATCCAGGTATCGATACTTGCCAAAGAGACAGAGCTGACTTACAATGGTGATTTACTTAACAAAACATCGAATGTAGCAAAATATAATACAAATGTTAAAAAAGCGTTGAACCTTGGTATTTATGGCGCTAATTTGGGTTACCTGAGTATTTATGAGAGATTTGAATCAGCATCCGAATATTTCGCTACGGTCAGAGAACTCACAAGGGATTTGGGACTAGACAACTATTTTGATAAACCTTTGATTGATAGAATAGAAGCTCATAAAAACAACAAAGATACACTCGTTCAGATAATGACAGATATTTATCAGGATGTAGATGCATTTCTACTCAAAAACGACAGAAACGAACTCGGTATTCTTATTTTGGCAGGAGGATGGGTTGAAAGTCTTTATCTGATGACACAATCAATAGAAGATAACAAAAATGAACTGATTGTTAACAGGATTGGTGAACAAAAATATCCCCTGGAAAATATCATTGATTTACTCAGACCTTTCTATAATAAACGAACCGATGAGCTTAATACGTTTATAGAAAGTCTGGTAGACCTCGCTATTGTTTATGATGGTGTTGTGATTGATTATCATTATGAACCACCTGATATTTTTCCCGAAAAGAGACTTACTGTGATAAATTCTACATCACAGACTATTATATCTGATTATCAGTTAAATGCAATAAGAGATACCATTGCTAAAATTCGTAGTTCAATTATCAATTGAGATATAATACAATTGACAAATTTCATTACATGAAGCGTTTTTTATTAACTTACATAATGCCGGTCGTTTTTGTTTTTGCTTTTTTTTCAAAAGAAGCTAACGGCCAAATAGATTCATTGTTACAGTCTTGTTCCGATCTTATCCGTCATCCTTATATCCTTGACGGACAACAGTACAGAGCTTTTCTTGAGAAGGATGAAAAGGCAGAATTCAAAGTGACATTTTTTGGTGGTAATACATATCGTATTGTCGCATGCGAACCTCTGGATAAGGATAAACAAATTGTTTTCAGACTCCTGGACTCGAAAAGACGACAATTGTTTTCAAACACAGAACATGGTAAAATAAATTACTGGGATTTTGAATTTAAATCAACAGTTGAATGTATCATAGAAGCAAAATTTGATTCCCCTCATGTACAATCAGGTGTTGCGATTTTGTTAATTGGTTTTAAAAGAAACTAATGACCGCATTTTTTTGTTAAATAATGCCAATATGAAAACATGCAATTTTTTTAAGTGCCACTAAATACGATAAACATTAAACTGTTGATACAAACATTGCCAAAGAATGAGTGAAAGAATACTTAAAGCATTAATGCAACTTTTCGCAATTATTGCGAGGCCTGAAAGTAATTCAAGTGACAGAAAAGCAGTTGTGGAATCTTTTTTAAAACAACAACTTAACCAGGAGCTGGTCTCTGAATACCTTGAAGTGTTTGATAAATATTATGAAGTTTATCAAAAAAAACAAACTGCTAAGGCCAAACGAAAAACCATAGCGCTCAGTTCTGTTAAAGTATTAAAAATATGTGCTGCTATTAATGAAGAGCTTTTACAAGCACAAAAAATTGTTGTACTCATCAGGTTGCTTGAGTTTATTAAGTCTGATATTTCTGAGATAACAGACCAGGAATTTGAATTTGTAGAAACTGTGGCCAGTTCTTTTAATGTTCCCGAGCGGGAATATACTCAAATGCGCACTTTTGTTCTGAATCCCATTGACCAGATTCCTTTCACGAGTGATATACTGGTCATTGATGATAACAAAGAATTTCCGCTTCCTTCAGTCAAACATATTTATAAAGATTCCATTCGCGGTCAGATTCGTGTCTTGAACATTGTTTCAACAAATATGTATGTGATGCGTTTTCTCGGAGTGGGAGAACTTTATTTGAATGGTCAGTTACTCCAGCCGGAGCGTGTACATGTCCTTTCAGTCGGTTCTTCAATCCGGAATTCCATTATCAAACCTATTTACTACGGCGATATTGTCAGTACATTCAACATTGATAAGATTAAATCACGGGTTGTTTTTGAAGTAAAACACATCACATTCAGGTTTCCGGAGGGTAAAGTTGGGCTGCATGACATCAATTTTTGTGAGGAATCAGGAAAACTCATTGGCATCATGGGAGCAAGCGGGGCCGGTAAATCTACCCTTTTGAATGTTTTCAATGGGTCGGCTGCCCCGGCTGAAGGCGAGGTTCTTATTAATGGTTTTAACATACATACCGAGAGTGAAGAAATTGAAGGATTGATAGGTCACGTTTCACAGGACGATCTGCTTATTGAAGAATTAACTGTTTTTCAGAATCTTTATTATAACGCAAAACTCTGTTTTGATAATTATACAGAAGAGAAAATAGTTGAAACGGTGAACAAAATGCTCCAAAACCTGGGGCTATATGAGATACGCCATATGAAAGTCGGAAGTCCGCTCAATAAAAAAATAAGCGGGGGGCAACGTAAAAGACTCAATATTGCGCTTGAGCTTATCAGGGAACCGGCTGTTTTGTTCTTAGATGAGCCAACATCAGGATTATCATCTCGTGATTCGGAAAACATCATGGACCTTCTCAAAGAACTGGCTTTGAAAGGAAAACTTGTTTTTGTGGTTATCCATCAGCCTTCTTCTGATATTTTTAAAATGTTTGACAGGCTCATTATTCTCGATACTGGTGGTTATTTGATCTACAACGGCGACCCGGTAGATTCCATCATTTATTTCAAGTCAAGGATGCAACAGGCCGACTGGAACGACAGTGAATGTCCCACATGCGGTAATGTGAATCCTGAGCAGGTCTTTAATATCGTTGAGTCACAGGTTCTGGATGAATATGGTAACCTGACACCGACCAGGAAAATATCACCGAAAGAATGGCATGCTTTCTATCAGGATTATCTGAAAGAGCATGAACCCAAACAATTTAAAACCACAGATGAACTTCCGGAAATTTCTTTCAAAATACCAAACAGATTCAAACAGTTTATTGTCTTTACCAAAAGAGATGTATTGTCTAAACTGACAAATACACAATATCTTGTCATTAATCTTTTTGAAGCTCCGGTGCTTGCAATTCTCCTGTCGTATATCATCAAATACTGGGATGTGAGTGTTGGCAGAAACGAAGGATATGTTTTTAGTGAAAACAATAATCTTCCTGTTTACTTATTCATGGCTGTAATTATTGCTATTTTTATTGGATTGACAGTAAGCGCTGAAGAAATCATATCGGACAGAAAAATTTTGAAACGTGAATCTTTTCTCCATCTAAGCAGGTCTAGTTATCTCTTTTCTAAAGTGGCTATTCTTATCACACTCTCTGCTATCCAGGCTGCTACATTTGTTTTGGTAGGCAATAGTATCATTGAAATAAAAGGCATGTATTTTCACTACTGGCTCATCTTATTTAGCACATGGGTTTTTGCCAATATGCTGGGATTAAATATTTCAGATACATTCAAAACTTCAGTAACAATTTATATTCTTATTCCATTCTTAGTTATTCCTCAGATTATTCTCAGCGGCATTATCGTAAAATTCGATAATCTTAATCCGAAGATTTCATCTCCTGTCAGTATTCCCTGGTACGGTGAAATCATGACCGCAAGATGGGCTTACGAGGCTTTAGCCGTTCATCAGTTTAAAAATAATAAATATGAAGAGAATTTTTATACATATGATAAAATTATTAGCCAGGCCAGGTATAAAAAAGATTTCTGGATAACAACCCTCAATAATAAGGTGAATAATATTCAGAAAGAACTCGGAAATCCTGAGAAAAAGGAAAAAGTCATCAAAGACCTGGAGGTTCTTCGAAACGAACTAAGAGAGGAACAAAATGAGCATAATGTCTATAAATATGACCATATAGATAAGTTATATGTAGATGAGGTAACAGCCGGATTGCTTGAAGACTTGAAGGTCTACTTTGATAAATTACGGAAATACTATGTTAAACTGGCCAATAAAGCTTTTGATGCCCGCGACAGAAAAATTTCTGCAATGCAACAAACTCCGGAAGAGCGGAAGGCTTTTCTGGAACTTAAAAAGGATTATGATAATGAAGGACTTAATGATCTTGTCAGGAATTCTGGTGTTGTCAGAATCATGGAATATGAGGGCCGTTTGTATAGAAAAAGCGATCTGGTTTTTAGCGATCCGGTTAATACAAGTTTTGTGAAAGCACATTTTTATGCTCCTAAAAAACCTTTATTTGGCAGATTATATGATACATATTATATAAATCTTATTGTTATTTGGGTCATGTCTATCATTCTTTACATCACTTTGTATTATAAAACACTCAAAGGTACAATTGAGCTATCTCACAAGATTAATACAAAATTATTTAAGAAGGTGGATAAGGAATAATATAACATTGCCTCAGCTTAAAGTCAATGTGCTTGCTTTCAGAAAAGAAGTGATAAAAATGTAGAACAGAAAACCAGAAGCGGGATAAATACAATGCAGAAGGGCCACCACATGCTGCTGTTATTTGATTATTTGTCAAAAAGACACAAAAAAACGACAAAAAGCAATATCAAATATACAATTACTATATTGGATATTGCTTTTTTTTAACCCCAATCATATAGGTATTTCATTCACCGAAGAGTGATGAAGAAAAAAAGAGAAAAATTATTCTTCAATCTCAATCATTTTAAAAGGGATCTTGAGAATTGACTGATAATCCTCACCAGCTTCGAGCATGTCTTCATCATCTTCCTCATAATACCAGTTGATGGTCACTTTATTATCTCCTTTGTTTACGGCTTCAAGCTTTTTAAAGACATCCAAAATACA
>CAZVTW010000236.1:0-8775 GCA_964629805.1 uncultured Bacteroidales bacterium
AGTGATGGTCGTGGCTGATCAAACGGCTAATCCCGCATTTGTTGCTGCCGATCTTCTGTCTCAGGCCGAACACGGAATCGACAGCCAGGTGATTTTAATATCTACCAGCGAAGAAATGATCGACAGTTCAGTCAGGGAGATTGCAAAACAACTTGAAAATATGCCCAGGAAAGATGTTGCCGAAGAATGCATAAAATATAGCAAAGCCATTTTGCTTCAGTCAGAAAACGAAATAATCGGGATGATGAATATGTATGCGCCTGAACATTTGATTCTTTCCGTAAAACAACCTGAGAACCTGATTGACAGCATACAAAATGCCGGTTCTGTTTTTCTCGGTCATTATACCCCGGAATCAGCAGGTGATTATGCCTCAGGAACAAATCACACCCTGCCAACAAATGGTTTTGCCAAAATGTACAGTGGTGTTTCTCTTAGCAGTTTCATGAAAAAAATCACCTTTCAGCAGATTACTAAAAAGGGATTACAGGGTATCGGCCCGGCAATTGAAACCATGGCATTGGCTGAAGATTTATATGCACATAAAAATGCTGTCACACTCAGATTGAATAGTTTATAGTTTAATATTTATTACTTCTTCAAAATGATTGATATAGAAAACTTTGTCAGGGACAATATAAAAAAAGTAAAACCTTATTCATCAGCCCGGGATGAATACTCGGGCACAGCAAATGTTTTCCTTGACGCAAATGAGAATCCCTATGGTTCGGTGGTCTGGCCGGACAGTAACCGGTATCCTGATCCATACCAAAATAAACTAAAAAAAGCCATTAGCGGGTATAAACAACTGCCCGTCGAAAATATATTTCTTGGAAACGGGAGTGATGAGGCGATTGACCTAATATTCAGGATATTCTGTGAACCAGGTAAAGATAAAGCGCTTATTATGCCCCCAACTTATGGCATGTACGGGGTTAGCGCTTCAATAAATGACATTGAGTTGGTCGAAGTATCATTAAAACCGGATTTTCAAATCAATGTTGACCAGGTTCTCAGGACTGCAACTAAAGAGAAGGTTAAACTCCTGTTTATCTGTTCTCCTAATAACCCTTCGGCAAATTTGTTTCGTGATGAAGATATCAGGAAAATTTTGGAGCAGTTCCGGGGAATTGTTGCCATTGATGAGGCTTATAATGATTTTTCCGGCCATTCAGGATGGTATGAAAAACTGGCGCAATATCCCAACCTTGTTGTTTTCCAAACCTTCTCAAAAGCCTGGGGACTTGCTGCTATCCGCTTAGGGATGGCTTTTGCAGATAAACGAATTATCCGTTATTTTAATAATATCAAACCACCTTACAATGTCAATAACCTAACCCAGGAATTGGCCCTGGAAGCTTTGAATCATATTGACAAAAAAGAAAGCATTGTGAAACAGATCATATCTGAAAGGGATATGTTATCAAAAGCGTTGAGGGAGTTTGATTTTATTACTCATATTTATCCATCTGATTCCAATTTCATCCTGGTAAAAACAACCCATGCTCAACAATTATATGATTATCTGATAGATAATAATATCGTTGTCCGAAATCGTTCAAAACTTCCTTTGTGTGAAGGATGTTTAAGAATTACAGTAGGCACGGACGAAGAAAACAAAAGCTTACTGCAAGCCCTGAAAAAATTTAAGTGTTGATTATTGAGTCAACTCCTATAAGTCCTATTTTTGCCCCGACTGATTAGAGACAGGCCTCGAATGAGTCAAGACAAATAACAAAGGGTTTGGCAACAAAGAGGCTTTTAGGAGAGGACTCATCATTTATATAGGAGAAAACATGAAACGTATAATCTTTTTTGACCGGGACGGAACACTCATTGTTGAGCCACCGGAAGATTTCCAGGTTGATTCTTTTGATAAACTGGAATTTAAAAGGAAGGTCATATCAAATATGGCTAAATTGCGTCGTGAAACTGATTTTGAGTTTGTTATTGTTACAAACCAGGATGGTCTTGGCACAGATTCTTTTCCGGAAAAAGATTTTTGGCCGGCACACAACAAAATGTTACAGATTTTTGAAGGTGAAGGAATTGTTTTTGACGATATTCTTATAGACCGTTCATTTCCTGATGAGAATGCACCAACCAGAAAGCCTGCTACCGGTATGCTTAAAAAGTACTTGAATACGCAGGTATACGACTTGCACAATTCTTATGTCATAGGTGACCGTCTCACTGATATTGAACTTGCAAAAAATCTCGGAACAAAATCTGTCTTTTTTGCCCCTGAAAAAGCCCGTAAAAAGCTGGAAGAGTATGATTTATCAGAGCATTGTCAATTTGTATCTGATGACTGGGATACAATATACGAGTTCCTCATCCTTCCCGAAAGGGTTTTTACAATAGAACGCAAAACAAGTGAAACACAAATACATATCAAACTGTCACTTGACGGGAAAGGACAATATTCAATTGATACAGGCCTGAATTTTTTTGACCATATGCTTGAGCAGATTGCCCGTCATGCTGATTGTGACATAGATATCCGGGTGAATGGCGATCTTCATGTCGATGAACATCATACGATTGAAGATACAGCCCTGGCTCTTGGTGAAGCGTTTTCGAAGGCCCTGGGCGACAAAAAAGGTATTAACAGGTATGGTTTTCTTCTTCCTATGGATGATTCACTGGCCCGCGTAGCAATTGATTTCTCAGGCAGACCCTGGCTTGTGTGGGATGTGGAATTTAAAAGGGAAAAAATTGGTGATGTCCCGACTGAGATGTTCAAACATTTTTTTAAATCATTTTCAGATTCAGCAAAATGTAACCTGAACATACACGCAGAGGGTGAGAATGAGCATCATATCATTGAAGCAGTTTTTAAATCTTTTGCAAAATCATTGAAAATAGCTGTAAAAAGGAGTGATAATCTATCGAAATTGCCTACGACAAAAGGTGTGTTATAATCACAGGATGAAAACAATAAAAAGATGAACATAGCAATTATTAAGTATAATGCAGGTAATATTCAGTCAGTAACATATGCATTGAACAGGCTGGGATTAACACCCAAAGTGACTGATGATATCAATGAAATAAAATCGGCTGATAAGGTTATTTTTCCTGGTGTGGGCGAAGCAAGCTCTGCCATGAGATACCTCAGGGAAAGGCAGCTTGATAAATTAATAATTAGTCTTAAACAACCAACCCTGGGCATTTGCCTTGGTCTGCAACTGATGTGTTCATATTCAGAAGAAAATGACACCGGTTGTCTGGGAATATTTCATGAACAGGTAAAAAAATTTCCACCCAAAGACAAAGTTCCTCATATGGGCTGGAATACCCTGGAAACTTTCAAAGGGCCTCTTTTTAAAGGTATTGATGAAAAAAGTTATGTATATTTCGTTCATAGCTATTATGCAGCAACCGGGGCAGATACAATTTCAGAGACAGACTATAATGTCAGATTTTCGTCAGGTCTGTTCAAAAATAATTTTTATGCTCTTCAATTTCATCCGGAAAAAAGTGGTAAGGCGGGAGCAAAAATTTTAGAGAACTTCATAAACTTATAATCATGGAAATAATACCAGCTATTGATATCATTGAAGGAAAATGTGTTCGTTTAAGACAGGGAGATTATTCACAGAAAAAAATTTATAATGAAAACCCGGTAGAAGTTGCCAGGCAATATGAAGATGCTGGTTTAAGCAGGCTTCACTTGGTTGATTTGGACGGAGCAAAGGCTAAAAAGATTGTTAATTACAAGATTATTGAGCAGATAGCCACAAAAACCTCACTCATCATTGATTTTGGCGGTGGTCTGAAAAGCGCTGATGACCTGCGTATTGCTTTTGAATCAGGCGCTTCGATGGTAACCGGGGGTAGTATTGCCGTTAAAAATAAAGCTGAGTTTCTGAACTGGATTGATACCTACGGCCCGGAGAAAATCATCCTTGGCGCTGATGTCAAAGAAAAAAAGATTGCAGTCAGTGGCTGGACAGAAACAACTGATACGGATATTATCCCGTTTGTAAAAGAATATGTTAATCACGGTATTCAGCAGGTTATTTGCACAGACATCAGCAAAGACGGCATGTTGAAAGGTCTGTCTTTTGAATTGTATAATGAAATGATGGAGTCAGTTCAGGGTGTTAAACTGATTGCCAGCGGTGGAGTGAAAGACATGCATGATGTTGAACAATCAAAAAGTCATGGATTGTTCGGTGTCATCATCGGAAAAGCATTGTATGAAGGGACAATAAGTTTGAAGGAATTAGCTCGGTTTAATAGAGCATAAGGCATTGATGAAAAATAAAGTGGATAAATGAGTGATAATTTTTTTTTCAATGCATAATGTATAGGATAAAAGATAAGTTTCCTGAAATTCATCATTCGGCAATATTTCTGTATGGTAGAAATACACAGAGTTCTCGTAATGATTTGTCAGCAATCATAAAAACAATCAAAAGAACTGAAAAATGGAAAATAGAAAGCGATTAGAAACCGGAATATCAGATTTTAAAAACATAATAGAAAATAATTGTTATTTTGTTGATAAAACAGCTTTGATATACGATTTTTTCACTAATGGCGCATACATTTCATTAATGCCCCGTCCTAAACGATTTGGCAAGACGTTAAACCTTTCGATGATTGAATATTTTTTTGATATTCAAAAACCAGAAAGCAAAATACTTTTTGAAGACTATGAAATATCTAAAAAGGAAGAATTTTGTAAAGAACACCAAAATAAATATCCGGTAATAAACATATCACTAAAAAATGTTAAGGAAAAGAATTGGAAAAAATGTCTGATGCGTTTTAAAAGTTTAATATCAGACCTTTACAAAAAATATGGATTTCTGTTATCATCGGACAAAATAGAAAAAAATGAAAAGCAAACAATCGAAACTTTAATAAATGAAACAGCATCAGAAATAAAATACAGTGAAAGCTTAAAAAAATTAAGTCTATATTTACATAAACATTTCAGTCAAAAAGTAATAATTCTCGTAGATGAATATGATACGCCAATAATAAATGCCTTTAGACACACGGCAAAACCAATAAAACGCTCCAAAGAAGAAACATCATACTATCAAGACGTAATTGATTTTATGCAAAGTTTTTTGGGCGATGCTTTCAAAGGCAATGAAGCAAATCTGCGCAAAGGCTTAATAACAGGAGTAATGCGCGTAGCGCGTGAAAGTATCTTTTCCGATTGGAATAATTTCACGGTTTATGGGATCACCTCAAATTATTTCTCAGATAGTTTTGGTTTTACACAGTCGGAAACTGAACAGATAGTAACACATTTCGGGCTGCATTACAATTTAAAAAATATTGAACAATGGTATAATGGATATATCTTTGGGAATGTTGATAAAATATACAATCCCTGGTCAATAGTAAATTACATTCTAAACGAAAAGGACGGCTTTAAACCATACTGGGTTAATACAAGCGATTATTCATTGATAAAAGAACGAATAACCGAACAAAATGCAACCCAAAAATTACAAATTTTGGTTGAAGGTAAAACAATTGAAGAACCTCTTTACGATAATTTTATATTTGCTGATTTTGAAACCGATAATGAGCTTTTATGGACATTGTTAACTTACAACGGATATTTAACTCAAATACAAAAAAGTGATTACGGTAATTACAAACTTAAAATCCCAAATAATGAAGTAAAAAAAGTTTTTACTGATATTATTATGACCTGGCTGAAAAATAAAGTGAAATTAAAAAGAGA
Organism: uncultured Bacteroidales bacterium; assembly: GCA_964629805.1. Taxonomy (GTDB): domain Bacteria; phylum Bacteroidota; class Bacteroidia; order Bacteroidales; family CAZVTW01; genus CAZVTW01. The sequence continues at coordinate 5,717 of CAZVTW010000236.1, forward strand.
TTTAATAGTATTCACAACAGATTGTTTGATAAATAACAGATTAGAAAAATTTGAAGCGGGTTTTAAACAAATAATCGGAGATACATTAAGTTATTTTGATATTGCTCCTGTAGAGAATCACGGCCGTACGTCTCTAAACGAACAGATTTACAATGTTTATTCACTCGGATTGCTTGCTATTCTCAGCGATGATTACATTATCAAATCAAACAGGGAAAGCGGAGATGGCAGATATGATATATTGTTGATACCATATGATAAAACAAAAAACGGAGTAGTAATAGAAATAAAAAGCATTGAAAAACAAAAGGAAACCGAAGACAATGAAAAATTTATTGAACGCATAGATAAGGAAATTAAAAGCGCTTTAAATCAAATAGAACGGAATAAATATTATAAAGAATTGCTTGCTCATAAAATACCCCTGGAACATATTATTAAAGTTCCGGTAGTATTTGCAGGTAAAGAGCCATTCGTTACAAGACCATATGAATAAAACTATGAAAATGAGCACAAACATTGCATTTGAAGTCATTAATATTTTGTCTTGCCCCTGGCACAAGACAAAACAAAGACTGCTCAAAGGCATTTTTGGAACCAGTAATAAAATATAAACATATACACCATGTTAGCAAAAAGAATCATACCCTGTCTTGACATACGCAATGGCAGAACAGTAAAAGGCATAAATTTTGAACAAATCCGGGATGCCGGGGATCCTGTAGAACTTGGCGCTTTATACGCCGAACAGGGCGCCGATGAGCTGACTTTCCTGGACATCACAGCAACAATCGAAAACAGGGGGACATTTGCCCAACTCGTAAAAAAAATTGCTCAGCATCTGAATATCCCTTTTACGGTTGGCGGAGGAATACGAACCATCTCAGATGTTGGTATTTTACTTGGCGCGGGGGCAGATAAAATAACAGTCAACTCAGCAGCAGTCAATAATCCGCCTTTGGTTGATGAACTCGCCGGAGAATTTGGTTCGCAATGTATTGTTGTTGCTATTGATACAAAAAAATACGATGATGGTGTTTGGCGCGTTCATACACACGGGGGGAGAAAACCCACTGAAATTAAAACGATTGAATGGGCAAAAGAAGTTTTTGAAAGAGGTGCCGGTGAAATTTTACTCACCTCTATGAACCATGACGGGACGAAGGAGGGTTTTGCGATTGATATCACAAAAACACTCTCCGAAATGTTGTCTATACCGGTCATTGCATCCGGTGGCGCCGGTAAAATGGAACATTTTAAAACTGTTTTTGATGAAGGGAAGGCAGATGCTGCGCTTGCTGCAAGCATTTTTCATTTCAAAGAAATTCCTATTCCCGAATTAAAAGCATACTTAAAAAAGCAACAGATTGTTATACGATAAATATTTTTTATGAGTAAAACTGATTTTCTATCTTATCTTGAGAACCTGATTCATGACAGAAAAAAAAATCCTGTTGAAGGTTCCTATACAAATAAACTATTCGATAAAGGAATAAATAAAATTGCCCAGAAGGTCGGTGAGGAAGCCGTAGAACTCATTATAGAAGCGAAAGATAGTAACAAAGAATTGTTTTTAAACGAAGCTGCTGATTTGCTTTATCACCTTTTGGTGCTTTTTTGTGAAAAACAAGTGACTTTTGAGGAGGTTATCCAAATCCTCGAAGCCAGGCACGGGAAATAACTCGTCATTGCTGGTGATATTTTATTTTGATAAGATGACAGCACCTCAGCATAAGTTATCAATAGTTATAAACATTTAATGAATTACCGGTTTTGTTAAATTCATTTTTAAATATATTTGTGAGAATAAAACTTTTTTAAAATTATGACACGGAAAAAAATTAATTCAGCGCTCATTTCAGTATATCATAAGGAAAATTTGGTGCCTGTTGCCAAAAAACTGCATAATCTGAGGGTAAAAATATATTCAACCGGAGGCACAAAAGATTTTATAGAAAAACTTGGAATCCCTGTTGTTGCGGTTGAAGATTTAACCACTTACCCGTCAATTCTTGGCGGAAGAGTCAAAACCCTGCATCCGAAAGTCTTTGGCGGGATACTGGCCAGAAGGGACGATGCCTCAGACAAACAGGAGATTACTGATTATGAAATTCCTGAAATTGATTTGGTTATTGTTGATTTATATCCGTTTGAAGAGACAGTCAGGTCAACAACGAATAAAGGAGAAATTATTGAAAAGATTGATATTGGAGGTATTTCACTTATTCGTGCCGCTGCAAAAAATTTCAGGGATGTATTGACTGTCGCATCAGGAAATCAGTATGCCGAATTTCTTGAGCTCCTCGAAAAAGGAGAAGGCTATACAGAAATCACAGACCGTAAACAATTCGCCATGAAGGCTTTCGATACCTCGTCAGCGTATGATATCGCTATTTTTGACTATTTCAGCCGTGATTTTGATAAAAACACCTTTAAATGTCATGTTGAGGAACACCGATCATTGAGGTATGGGGAAAATCCCCACCAAAAAGGCGATTTTTATGGTGATTTTAATGACATGTTCGAACAATTACACGGAAAAGAAATATCTTACAATAATTTGCTTGATATTGATGCAGCAGTTCAATTAATTGATGAATTTGATGAAACAACCTTTGCTGTACTTAAGCACAACAATGCCTGCGGGGTTGCCTCAAGGGATAAACTGGCTGAGGCCTGGAAGGACGCCCTGGCCGGTGATCCGCTCTCCGCTTTTGGCGGGGTGTTGATAACCAACAAAGCAATTGATGAGAAAACAGCAGAGGAGATGGATAAAATATTTTTTGAAATTGTGATTGCACCGGATTATGACAAAAAAGCGCTTGAAATTCTGAAAAACAAAAAAAACAGGATCATTCTTGTTCAAAACGGAAAAAAAGAAGCAGAAAAACAATTTCGTTCTGTATTAAACGGTGTTCTGGTTCAGGATATTGACAGAAAAAGAGAAACAAAAGCTGACCTGCAGGTGATGACACAACAAAAACCCGGCGACGATCAAATCCCGGATTTACTGTTTGCCAATAAGCTGGTGAAGCATTCTAAATCCAATTCGATTGTAC
>CAZVTW010000237.1:0-8767 GCA_964629805.1 uncultured Bacteroidales bacterium
GCAGTGGTTTGGTGTTTGCAGCCAATGAATATGCCACACTTGCAGCAATCAAACCTGGTGAAAACCCTGAACTTGTCTGGGAAGACTATGAATATCTTCCCGAAGTATCCAGTCCGCTCGTTGTGAACGGATTGCTATTTATTGCTACCAGCTATGGTGTTCTTGTTTGCTACGATGCCAAAGACGGGGAAAAATACTGGGAACATGAGTTTGATAATGGCTTTTATGCTTCACCTGTATTTGCTGACGGAAACATTTTTTTAATTGATATGTCAGGTGTTATGCATATTTTCAAACCCGAAAAAAAATATAAACAAAAGAGTAAACCTGCTCTTGGAGAAAAAGCTGTTTGTACACCGGCTTTTAAAAACGGAGAAATATATCTGCGCGGGAAGAAACATTTATTTTGCATTCGAAAATAAAATCATGGAGACAGCATTAGAACAACATATCCGGCAAATCATTCAAAAGCATGGTCAAAAAAGAAATGCAGTGATACCTTTACTCCAGGAAGTACAGGAAAAATATCATTATCTGCCGCAGGGGATCCTGGAGCAAATATGCAGGGAAACAAATATTACACCGGCACAAATAGCAAGCGTATCAAGTTTTTATTCGCAATTCAGGCATTCACCGGTTGGCAAACATATCGTAAAAGTGTGTGTCGGAACGGCATGCCATGTGAAAGGAGCCAAACTGGTGTATGATGCTTTCAAAAGACATTTTAAGTTAGATGTTCATGAAGATACGGATAAAAATGGTGAGTACACAATCGAGGAGGTGGCCTGCCTGGGGTGTTGTACCCTGGCGCCTGTGGTTCAAATTGACAATTTCACCTTCGGACATGTAACCCCGGATGGAATTTCTTCTGTGCTGGAAGAGTTCAGGGAAAAAAACCATGAAAGCGTACACAAAAAGACATTATTCAAAAACCAAGGCGGCACAAGCGGAGAAATACGGCTTGGACTCGGTTCCTGCTGCATTGCCAGCGGCAGCGAAGCAATGAGAGAATCTTTGGAAGAAACACTCACACGGGCAAAAATTCAGGCCAGTGTTAAACATGTCGGATGCGTCGGGATGTGCCACCAGGTGCCATTGCTTGAGATTGTCACACCTGACAATAAATCTACGCTGTATTCAAAAATTAAACCTTTACAGGTTAAAAAAATCATTTATAAACATTTTAAACCGCAGGGATTACTCACGCAGTTAAGGAATCGGTTCGACGACTGGCTGGAAGATGTTATTGTTGATCAGGAATTAGAAACAGAACAATTTCAACGATTAGACCCTGGTGAAGAACCTGTTTCAGCCTTTCTTGACAAACAAATACCTATTACTACAGAGTTCAGGGGTGTTTTAAAACCGTTGGATATAGGAGAATACAAAAGACTTGGCGGGTTTATGGCTTTGCAGCAATGCCTGGAAAAAATGGCCCCTGCACAACTCGTTGAAGAAATTATAAAAAGTGGCCTCCGGGGACGCGGAGGCGGTGGTTTTTATACAGGAAAAAAATGGGAACTTGTGGCTTCATCCCGATCACAGGAGAAGTATATCCTTTGCAACGGAGACGAAGGAGATCCGGGCGCTTTCATGGACAGGATGTTGCTGGAATCTTATCCATACAGGATTATCGAAGGGATGATTATTGCAGCTTACGCTACAGGAGCTCATAAAGGCATTTTTTATATCCGGGCTGAATACCCCCTCGCTGTCAGCCGCATCACTGAAGCTTTGAAAATTTGCCGCGAGTATGGTTATCTGGGGAAAAACATCATTAATTCAGGGTTTTCATTTGAGCTTGATGTTTTCAGGGGCGCCGGCGCTTTTGTTTGTGGTGAAGAAACCGCTTTGATTGCCTCTGTTGAAGGAGACAGAGGAAACCCAAGGTTCAGACCTCCTTATCCTGCTGAAAAAGGACTTTGGGGGAAACCGACCATTGTGAACAATGCTGAAACATATGCCACTGTGCCCTGGATAATGAAAAACGGCTCAGATGAATTCAACAAAATAGGTTCGCAGAACAGCACAGGAACAAAAGTTTTTGCTTTGGCAGGAAAAATAAACCGTGGGGGGCTCATTGAAGTGCCTATGGGTATTACAATCAGAGAAATTGTCGAAGATATCGGGGGCGGAATAGCAGACGGGAAAAAATTCAAAGCTGTTCAGATTGGTGGCCCCTCAGGTGGTTGCATTCCGGAGCGTATGGCAGACATACCGGTTGATTTTGAGTCTCTCACCCAGCATGGCGCCATGATGGGATCAGGTGGCCTGGTTGTCCTTGACGAAACAGACTGCATGGTTGATATTGCCAAGTACTTTCTTTCTTTCACCCAGGACCAGTCCTGCGGGAAGTGTACATTTTGCCGTGTCGGAACAAAAGAAATGCTGGATATCCTGGAAATGTTGACATCCGGTCAGGCTACGGCAAAAAACCTGGAACGGCTTGAATATCTCACAGAATGGGTAAAGAAAGGAAGTTTGTGTGGACTTGGAAAAACTTCGCCCAATCCTGTCATAACAACATTACAATATTTCAGGGAAGAATATGAAGCTCATATCAAAGGTAAATGCCCGGCTGGCAAATGCAAAGACCTGGTAACTTATACCATCACTGATGATTGTATCGGATGCACCAAATGCGCTCAGAAATGCCCGGCAGATGCCATACTACCCCTACCTTATGAAGTGCATGAAATAAATACGGACAAATGTATCCGGTGCGATACATGCAGGCAGATTTGTCCTGTTGATGCTGTAAATGTGAAATGAAATGAATATTACATTAAAAATAGACACCACACTAACTGAAATTCCCGGAGGGTCAACTCTTCTTGATGCAGCCAAAAAAGCGGGGATACAAATTCCAACGCTCTGTTATTTAAAAGATTCGGAGCCATATACATCCTGCATGGTTTGTCTTGTAAAAATCAAGGGTCAGAAAAAACTCGTACCTGCCTGTTCAACAATAGCAGAAGAAGGTATGGAAGTTACCACTATTGATGATGAAATAACTGAAGCCAGGCGGGCTGCTCTTGGTATGCTTCTGAATGAACATACCGGTGACTGTGAGGCTCCGTGCCATATTGTTTGCCCGGCACATATGAATATTCCCTTGATGAACAGGCTCATCACCAAAGGATTGTTTACTGAAGCGCTGAAAGTTGTCAAAAAAGATATTGCCCTTCCGGCAGTCCTGGGAAGGATATGTCCCGCTCCCTGTGAAAAAGCCTGTAAAAGAACACAGATTGATGACGCGGTATCTATTTGCCTGCTCAAACGATTTGTAGCTGATGTTGACCTGTATTCTCATTATCCTTATAGACCCAAAAAGGCTGAATCATCAGGAAAACAAGTAGCAATCATCGGTTCAGGACCAACAGGATTATCTGCTGCCTGGTACCTGGCCTTACAAGGACATGACTGCAAAGTCTTTGAAAAAGAAAAAGACACAGGCGGCATGCTCAGGTATGGAGTTTCCAAAGATGATTTGCCCAATGATGTCCTTGACAACGAAATTTCAGTCATTAAAGGTACAGGCATTGATATTGTCACAGGTTGTGAAGTAGATAAAAATTATTATAATCAACATATTCAAAATAAGTTTGATGCAGTAGTTATCGCTACAGGTGAAAATCCTGAAAACGCCGACATTTTTAACATCAAACCAGGAAAAACAGGTATTGATGTTCAAAAAAACACATTTGAAACATCAGTGAAAGGTGTTTTTGCCGGAGGAAGCGCCATCAGACCACAAAAAATGGCTGTCAGGTCAGTTGGACATGGAAAAGAAATCGCTTTTTCCGTTGACTGGTTTTTATCAGGGAGACCTGTTGTTGGAGAAAAAAAGCTTTTCAACTCAAAAACCGGCAAACTAAAAAAAGACGATTTCCCTGCTTATCTTGTAGAAGCTTCTACTGAACAAGCAGTTGACAAATCTGTATATAAAAGGCAAGGATTTAACCAAAAAACAGCCCTTTACGAAGCACAACGATGCCTACACTGCGATTGCCGAAAACCCCAATCCTGTACGCTCAGACTTTATGCTGACGAATATGATGCCAGGCAAACAGTGCAGAAAGCTGACAAGAGGAAAAAAATCAGCAAAGAATTTATTGATAACATACTCGTTTTTGAACCCGGAAAATGTATCAAATGTGGCATCTGTGTCAGGATAACACAAAAAGAACATGAAGAGCTTGGTCTCACATTCATCGGCCGGGGCTTTCAAATTGAAATCTCCCCCCCATTTAACAAAAAACTCTCCGAAGCAGTGAAAAAAACCGCACAATTATGCATTGAGCATTGCCCAACCGGCGCTATTTCGGCTGTTGAGAATGAAATGAGAAATAATGAATGATTCCTGAACAGTCCACTTTCTGACCGGCAATTTCCCTGTAAACTCCGGACCCGAATAGTCAAATACCGGGGCATTCCCGTTCCACCGCCACCATATGTCTAATTTATACTGGCTATCAGGGTGTGAAAATATTTTATAAAGAAATTTTTCCGGCTGTTCTGTATTTTTTTGCAGGAAACAACCAGCAAACTTATAAAAGCGATCATAAGTAAAATTCGTGTCATAGCCATGGGTGATTTTATTTTTTACAACTCCAAAAATATACATAATACTGCTTTTTACTGAAAACAATTTTTATTTTTGTTAGAAAAAAACGTCATGAAACATTCTGAAAAGGCAGCATTAGGGGTTTTATTACTTGCATCCTGCATGTCACCCCAGGCAAAAAAAGAGGTAAAGGAAAAACAGCATAAACAGCCGAATATCATATGGATTTATGCAGATGATCATGACCAGAGAGCTATCAGCGCTTATGGCAGTGAACTGATCAACACCCCGAATATTGACAGGATAGCCAATGAAGGCATGGTTTTCCAAAATTCTTTTGTTACAAATTCCATTTGTGCCCCGTGCCGCGCTGTTATCCTCACAGGCAAGCACAGTCATTTGAATGGTGTATCAGACAATAAAACACATTTCGATGGCAGGCAGCAGACATTTCCAAAACTGTTACAAAAAGCCGGATATGAAACAGCGCTGGTTGGTAAATGGCATCTGCATACCTATCCTACCGGATTTGATTACTGGAACATGCTGCCCGGGCATGGTAATTATTATGATCCGCGTTTCATTGAAAACGGGGATACTATCGAGACTGAGGGCTATATCACTGATGTTACCACAGATTTTGCTTTGAGCTATTTACAGGAAAAAAGGAACAAACAAAAACCTTTCTGCCTCATGTTGCATAATAAAGCCCCACATGGTCCGTGGATGCCAAAACCTGAACATCTGGCGCTTTTCAAAAATGATTCACTCCCTGTTCCGGACAACTTCTTTGCTGATTGCTCGCTTAGGGGTATACCTGCATGCGAACAAATGATTGAAATTTATGATAATTTCATGCGGAAAAAGACACTTCCCAAAATGTACCTCAAAGAGGACGGTGAGATACAAACTGACAAATGGCTTATCTGGCTTTACAGCCTCCTCGATGAGCAGGAGCAGAATATGTTTGACAAAGCTTATCTTGATGGAAACAGGGAATTTATAAAAAAGGACCTCACAAAGAAGGAAGAGGCCTTATGGTTGTACCAGAGATACATCAAAGATTATCTGCGCTGCGTGGCATCCATTGATGAAAATGTCGGGCGTTTATTAGATTACCTGGATGAAAGCGGATTGTCAGAAAATACGGTTGTTTTTTATTCATCTGACCAGGGGTTTTATCTGGGTGATTACGGATGGTATGATAAACGTTTCATGTATGAAATATCTATGCGCACCCCGCTGATTGCAAGATGGCCCGGCGCTATTAAACCGGGGTCGGCATGCACCGAAATGGTTCAGAATCTGGATATGGCGGAAACTTTCCTGGATATCGCAGGGGTATCTATCCCTGGTGAAATGCAGGGCTTTTCACTGAAACCTCTCATGACAGGAGCAAAAAAAACATTAAACAGGGACGCCCTCTATTATCACTACAATGATTTTCCCCATTTCCACAATGTTTATCCACATTACGGCATCAGAACAGCAACAGAAAAACTGATTCATTTCTATACCATTGATGAATGGGAATATTATAACCTGGAAGAAGCCCCGGATGAAACTATCAACACATATAACAATACTGAAAATAAGGATAATATCTCTGAATTGAAGAAAAGGCTCAAACAGTTGCAGAAAATGTACCGGGATACTTCTGCGATGAACATATGATATGAGCACCAAACTGTAAAAAATTATTGATTTTATTCAGCCCTGTAATGATTAAGCAATTAATGTACATCAAGTTATTGGAATTGTATAATTATCTGATTCAACACAAAAATTCGCGGACAAATATTGTGGTTTGCCGGTATTCTCATTTTTTACTGGGCTATCATGAAATTAGTTCCTGTGCCAGGGCATGGCCCCGGCGTACTAACCCAGGAAGGAAGTCTGGCAGGCTGGTTCGACAGGATATTCTGTCCGGGAACATTATACCGGGGAAACCACGATCCTGAAGGAATATTATCAACACTGCCAGCCATTTCAACAGCGCTTTTAGGTGTTTTGACCGGTCATTTCTTAAGGTGGAAATCCGATACCCTTTCCAAACACAAAAAAGGCTTATATATTTTGGCTGCAGGTTTGATATTTCTTGGTGTGGCGCAATTATGGAATCTGGTTTTTCCGATTAACAAAAACCTGTGGACAAGTTCATTTGTCATGCAAACAGGTGGCTGGAGCTTGCTTTTGCTTGGTGTTTTTTATTTTATCGTTGATGTGTTCGGTTTTAAAAAATGGGCATTCCCTTTTATCATTATTGGTCTGAATCCCATCACAATTTATATGGCCAGCAGCGGTATCATCAATTTCCGCTCAACAGCAGAATACTTTTTTGCCGGGGCTTTAAGTTATACACCTGAAGGATTCAGAGCTGTTATGATGGCTGTCTGTGTTATTTTTGTTGAATGGCTGTTTTTGTACTTTTTATATAAACGAAAAATCTTTTTAAGGGTGTGATATCCGAAAACAAAATTTTGAAAAAATTAAAAATCAACCACCTCATAGAATGCTTTTTTAGGTTGGTAATTTTCATCAAACAGCAAAGGATAATCAGTTCTTCCCGGTACCACGTAATGACTTAGCCAGGTTTTATTGTCAGCAACACCCCGGAAGGTAACACCGGTTAGCTTATCTGATTTTTCCCTGAAAACTTCAAACACTTCATCATATTTGGCAGCCAGTTCATCAGCCAGGGCTTCATCATAAGGTCTGATTTTTTTAGGAAGTTTACTTCTGTCCATATTATGATAGTAAGGATAAACTGATATATCAAGCTCTGTAATTTGTACTTCCAACCCCAGGGAAGCAAAAAGATCAATGGATTCACTTAAGTTTTTACTGTTTACATCTTCCAAAGTCCAGTGTCCCTGCATACCAACGCCATGAACCGGGATGCCTTTATCGAGAAAATTTTTGAGCATATTGAAGGTTTTATCTCTTTTGTGGGGATTAATCAGGTCATAATCATTGTAAAACAATTTTACATCCGGATCAGCTTTATGGGCAAAAACAAAAGCTTTTTCGATATAATCAGGACCACAAATCTTAAACCAGTTAATATCATCGCGATAAATCCTGTCGGTATAATCTGATATGGCTTCGTTAAAAACATCCCAGGCATATATTTTATCTTTGTAATGAGTCAGAACATCATGGATATATTGTTCAAGACGATCAAGCAATCTGTCCTTTGGCAGGAAGTTTCCTTCACTATCGCGATAAAACCAGTCAGGTGTCTGGTTATACCACACCAGAGTATGTCCTCTGACAAGCATATTGTTTTCCTGGGCGAAATCAACAATTCTGTCTCCTGCTTCAAACGAATATGTCCATAAGGTCTCAATTGTGCGCCCGGGTTTCATGTCGTTTTCCGCAGTCACACCAGAAAAATGATACTTCAGTAAGGCAGAATCCCGGTCTTTAAGGTGCTTTTTGCCTATAGCAGCTCCAACAGGAAAATATTCTTCGTATTTTTCTTTTAATGATGGTACTTTTTTATCTTTTAAACAAGCAGTTAATAAAATAGTTACAATAATAAAGATATATATTTTCATGTGTTTAAAAATTTTTATCATTCCGTTTTTTTTTGAAATAAAATTCACAGGGATAAATGGTAAAATTAAGTAGTACAATGTACTTATCAAAATAATTTAAACACCATTTCATTGACTTTTTCATTGAACTGAATAGAAGTTATTTTCATGATAATCCTGTCCTCGCCTTTTTGAATTTGTTTCTCAAAGGGATATTTTACGCCATCCACCTCTTTATAGTTAAAAAAATCAATACGCTGTTCAATCGTTTCTCCTGTAGGACTGGTAATATCCATCCTTTCCCTGAGGATGAGCCCGGTATATGCATCAAAAAACTGATATTTAACAATGTCATCGGCATTTGTAACCTTTATTTTGTAAGTACGTCTGCCATCAATTATTTCATATCCCAGGAGTTCAACTTTGTAAGCATCCTCTTCATAGTTTAGCTCAGGAAAAATTTTCGTTTGAAATTTCAGCTCTGCCAGTTCTCTGCCTGTTATGCTTCTTGAAGAATCACGATAATAAATCCTTGCGCTATCTCCGTTCAAAACGGTTCGCTGAATGAGGTCATCTCCATTCGAAATGGAAAATGAATACAGATTTGGCTCTTTTTGAACAAGTGAGCCATCAACAATTATCCCGTTAATTGAAATGAGCA
>CAZVTW010000238.1:0-8749 GCA_964629805.1 uncultured Bacteroidales bacterium
ACTCAATTTTGAAGTCACCACTATGGGACTCGGTGGGCAGGCTTCCATCCAATGGACACCCAAAGATGTTGATCCTGTACAAATTATTTTAAAAGCATTTAAGCTTGGAATTAATTATTTCGATACATCAAATCTTTACGGACCCAGCCAGATGAATTATGGAAAAGCATTTAAAGAATTGGCATTAATACCCGGCAATAAGGGATATAATGAGAAATTACGTCGATCAATATTTCTGACATCCAAAACACATATCCGGTGGGCAAAAGGCGGCCTTGATATTGACGGAATCAATAACTGGACAAACGGAAACAAAGGCTCTCATACAGTTGATGATATAAAAAGAACTTTGTCACAGGTTTTTGGTGATGGTAAAGGGAATTATCCGCAAGGCGCTTATCTTGATATGGTCTTATTACACAGCATTACCAGTCCGCAAGATGTTGATGCGGTGTATGAGGGATTATATGATACTGATTCCAAAGCGGAGAAAATAGGTGCATTGGCTGCTCTTCGTGATTATCGTGATGGAACCAACCTGACTGGTTTAAATCCGGGAGAAGAAAAACTGATCAAACACATTGGATTTTCCGGGCATTACTCACCTCCGGTAATGATGGAAATCATTCAGCGTGATGAAAACAACCTTTTGGAAGGAATGCTTGTCTCTGTTAATCCCAATGACAAATTGAATTTTAATATGCAACACAATGTTATTCCGGTTGCCTCAGCTAAAAATATGGGAATTATTGCAATGAAAGTGTTTGCTGATGGCGCTCTGTATTCAAAAAAAGCGGAGTGGTCCAGGGAGCCTTCACATGTGGTCCGCACTGTTGGCAGTGATACACTTCCTTTCAGGCCCCTTATTAAATATTCCCTTACAACGCCCGGTATACATACAGCAATCATTGGTATCGGTCAAATAAGTGATGAAAAACAAAATTGCCAGTTAACAAATAATTTTGAGGCAGCCCAAGTCGGTCAAAATGATATGCCATCCTCCGAAAGAGGTGAAATTGAGCAATTAGCAGCTTCTGTGAAAGATGGAAAAACAAACTATTTCCAGTTGAAAGAAGGTGGATTGACAACAGCCCGGAATTTTAGAATCGAACAAAAGAGCATGGATGGAAAACGGATAGTGAAAATTTTCTGGGATACAGCTTTTGCAGGCAAACACCCTATAAAATCCTATGAAATAAAAAGGGACAATAAGATAATCGCATCTGTAGACCATAAACCCCAAACATCCAAAGAGTCTTTTTCATTTACAGATAATATTTCTGATAAAAAGTCGCATGAATATATCATAGTGTCAAAAGATGCACAGGAAAACACTGTCAGCTCTGAAGGTTTAATAGTAAGTTGAATTGACCATAAATATTCAAAAATAACTATATTTCAATAATTCGAAGTGAGATAAAATATCGTGTTATAGAACCTCTGACAGTATTGAATAATTCACCTGGTTAAAATCATCAATGATCATGTCTGCATTTTTCAGTTCCTGGCTTCCGGTATCCGGATTTTTGTAGGCAACAACTTTAATTCCGGCTTTTTTAGCAGCTTCTACACCATGTCCCGAGTCTTCAATGACAATTGTTTCATTGGCGCCAACCTGGCTTATTTTAAGAGATTTTTGAAATATCTCGGGTGATGGTTTGGATTTTGATATATTATCACCACATAGCATAAAGTTGAACTTATCAAGAAGCTCCGTTTTTTTTAACACATAATATGCAACATCTCTTGTTCCGGATGTAGCTATGCTTAATAACATACGGTTTGAATACAGATTATCAATAAAATTGAGAATCCCTGTAGGTTGGGGAATTTGCTCATATGTCTCTATTGTTTTAATAAATAAGTTGATTTTCTCTTTAAGAACAATCAGCGGATCAAAATCGACCTCGTATTTTTGTCTGATAAGTTTATAAGTGTCTAATTCAGAAACACCGGCAAATTCCATATAATCCTCCCGTGTAAGTTCTATTCCATAGCTTCTGAAAATCTCCTGTTCTACCTGATGATGTATACTTTCGCTATTTATTATCACACCATCAAAATCAAAAATAGCTGCTTTTAACATTTCTGGTTTATTTAATTTGATAGTAATTACAAGGCTATTAAATTATGAATATGTGCTGCATCTTCATATTTTTTGATGATCTCTTCTGATGAAAATACAATTTTTTTGACTGTGAAACTGATATAATTAGCTTTTGATGATTTTTTTCGTGATATTTCGCATTCATCATTAAATAAACTTCTTACCCGTATGACATTTTTCTCATTATTAGGGACAATAAATTTAAACATATAAACAATAGGCCATTGATAGTGATCATCTAATAAATCGCGAAATTTTTTGTGTTTTCGATGTGACATATTATCCTTTTTCTTTTGTGCTACGTGCTTTGTATACTATATTACACAAACTATTCCTGCAAATATAACAAATCAAAATCGTTTTTATTCATTTTATGATAAATTTACCTGATCTTGTATGTAAAGAAAAAGTAAAATGTGTGTACTTTATTGGATGTTTAAAATAATAATTATATTTTTGTGGCTGTTTTATTTATATTATAAAAACTTAAAAATTAGTTATCTATGGCAAAAATTAAAGTCGCAATCAATGGATTTGGCCGTATTGGAAGAAATGTATTCAAAATCGGTCTTGAAAGGGAAAATATTGAATTTGTTGGTATTAATGACCTTACTGACAACAAAACGCTGGCGCATCTTTTAAAATATGACTCAACACAGGGTATTTTTGATGGTACCATTGAATATGATGATGAAAATATCATTGTAAATGGAATGAAAATCAAAGTATCTTCAGAAAAATCTCCGGCGAATATACCCTGGTCAGACACACCTGATATTGTTGTTGAATCTACAGGTGTTTTCAGGTCAAAGGAGAGTTCTAAAGGAGGTTATGGTGATCACCTGAAAAATGGCGCTAAAAAAGTTATTCTCACTGTTCCTGCAAAAGACACTATCGACAACATGATTGTTCTGGGTGTTAATGACGATGACTTAAAAGACAGTGACCAGTGTGTGTCAAATGCTTCATGTACTACAAACTGCCTTGCTCCCGTGGTTAAAGTCCTTCATGATACATTTGGCGTTGAAAATGGTTTAATGACAACTATTCACTCATATACCAATGACCAGATTATCCTTGATGCTCCGCATAAAGACCTTCGTCGTGCAAGATCAGCTGCTGTCTCACAGATTCCTACGACTACCGGCGCTGCCAAAGCTGTTGGTAAAGTTATACCTGACCTTGCCGGTAAACTCAATGGTATGGCTGTTCGCGTCCCGACACCAACAGGTTCTCTTGTTGATCTCGTAGCTAATCTTAAAACAGAGGCTTCTGTTGAAGCAATCAATGCTGCGATGAAAGAAGCTGCTGAAGGCCCTATGAAAGGTGTGCTCGAGTATACTGAGGACCCAATCGTATCATGTGACATTATCCATAATCCAAGTTCTTCTATCTTTGATGCTCAAAGCACAATGGTCATTGGTAAAATGGTCAAAGTTCTTTCATGGTATGACAATGAGTGGGGGTATTCCTGCAGGGTTGTTGATTTGGCCGAAAAGTTATTTTAACCCAAATTGAGCGATTTTCGCTCACGACAAACAAATTGTAAGGTTTTCACCTTCACCTATTCGGTGAAAACCAACAATTTCTAAGTCGGGGTTATACCTAAGTAAAGCGCTTTTTCACTTCGTTCAAACCGCTCAACTTAGGTTTAATAAACAGGATTAATTTGATTTTGAAAAAGACCGGTAGATGCCGGTCTTTTTTATGCCTGAAATTTTAGGAATTTTTTCCTCCGTAGAATTTACCCCAACAGATGTATCTTCAATGCTCTAAACCACAGGGAGGTTCGCTAGTTTAGCAATGATTGATTCTGATTTGCCGGTAAATTGCTCTCCTGTTTTCATATTTTTAATTGTCACAACATTGTTCCTGATTTCTTCCTCACCAACAAGTGCGACATAAGGAATGTTGTTCTTATCAGCATATGCCATTTGCTTTTTCATTTTGACAGCATCGGGGAAATACTCTGTACTGATGCCTGTTTCGCGAAATTCTGAAACAATCTCTAAGCATTTGTGCTCTTCATATTCCCCAAAATTGACAAACATGACCTGTGTACCTGCCGATTGGTTTTCAGGGAACAATTCAAGTTGTTGCATAACATCATATATTCTGTCCGCACCAAAAGAAATTCCGACTCCGGATACATCCGGTAAACCGAAAATGCCGGTCAGATCATCATATCGTCCGCCTCCGCAGATACTGCCTATTTTGATGTCAGAGGCTTTCACCTCAATGATAGCGCCGGTATAATAATTTAATCCCCTGGCCAGGGTTAAATCAAGTTCAGGTTTTGTTGATAAAGGTAATATGGATGTATACTCAAATATTTTTTGCATTTCATCTAATCCATTTTTTCCAATTTTAGTTTCTTTAAGAAGCTCTTTCAGGGTAGAAATCTTTTCACCGGTATCACCACCTAACGCCAATACAGGCTGCAATTTATCAATAGATGTGGTTTTGAGACCTTTTGCTGACAACTCTTCATTCACTTTATCCCTGCCAATTTTTTCAAGTTTATCAATGGCTACCGTGATATCAGTAAATCGCTCCTTTTCATCAATATAGTCAGCTATACCGGCCAATATTTTCCTGTTATTCAATTTAATTTCAACACGTATATTCAGTTTGTTAAATACGTTGTCAATGATCTGAATAAGTTCGGCTTCATTAAGAAGAGAATTACTTCCGATAACATCTACATCACATTGATAAAACTCCCTGTATCGACCTTTTTGAGGTCTGTCTGCACGCCAGACAGGTTGTATCTGATACCTTTTAAAAGGAAAATTGATTTCATTTCGATGTTGTACAATAAATCTGGCAAAGGGTACTGTAAGATCATACCGGAGACCCTTTTCACAAATTTGACCTGAAAGTGCAGCAGAATTTTTATTGTTTAAATCCCTCGTTTCAGTTTTTGATAAAAAATCACCGGAATTTAGAATACGAAATAATAATTTATCGCCTTCTTCTCCATACTTCCCCAGGAGAGTGTCCAGAGATTCCATGGCAGGTGTTTCTATTGGCAGATAACCGTATTTTTGAAAAACCTGTCGTATTGTATCAAAAATATAATTACGTCTGAGCATCTCTGCCGGGGTGAAATCCCGCGTACCTTTGGGAATGCCGGGTTTTTGTGCCATTATTCACTTCTTTTTTTGATTCGTTGTTCAAAATAACCGTGCAAAAATAGATTTTTTATGCTAATCTCCATGTCTTATCGAATGAACTTTCTGAAATAGTTCATCCGCTTCATCGCTGTTCCCTTCTGTTTGTGCCAGGGCTGCCAGGTTTTCAAGAACAAAAATCATCTTGTCTTTTAAATCAAGTGATTTGAAAATATCCAATGCCTGGTGAAGATATTTTTTGGCTGTAATAGTATCACCGGTATTATAGTGAACAAGACCAAGTTCGCAGGTTCTTTCACCCTGGCCATTAATATCTTGCAATTGCATATCTATCTGCAATGCCTCTTCGAGAAGCTTAATGGCTTTATTAAATTCTCCGTATTCAGAATGAATCTTAGCAAGATGAAAGCATATCTCTGACTGCTGACCGGCATTCTCAGGTGGGGTTAATATTAGCGCCTGTTTCAGGTATTGTAATGCGACTTCATAATGGCCTTGTCTGTATAATACCAATCCTATATATTTCGAAAATGCATCCTGATCAAAATCAATACTGTGCGTTTCCGATGTCTTAATTGCATGATCAAAATACTGGAGAGCTGTATCATAATCTTCCCTGTAATAAAAAATTTTTCCTATTTGAAAAGCTTCTTTTGTTTCCCCTTTGTGCAATTTAATATCCTGAAATATCTCTAAAGCGCTGCTATGGTATTCCAGTGCATGATTCAGATTACCTCCTTTTTGTTCAATGATTCCCAGTCTGCTCAGGGCTGAGGCTTTTGCCGTTTTATTATCTATTTCATCGCACATTGGCAAAGCTTGTTCATATAGTTTTGTTGCTTTTTTTAAATCTGCTTTTCCGAATGCTTTACCTGCTTCATGCAATATATTATTGATTTGATTCAAAGTGTCCTCCTGATTATTGTTTTGATTGTTTGAATTTTGATTTTGCATATTCTCCTATTTTTTTTGAGCTGGCAAATATAATGGATTTCTTTCATTATATTTCCTTAGATAAAGGAACAATAGTTTTTTTTGCTTTTTTGAGCGTAAGGAATTAAACTCATCATACAACTCAGGATCACCCATTAATGTGATTAAAAGGCTTTTAACATTGAATTCGTATACTTCGCCTGACTCAAAATCAATCAGGTATTGCTGAAGTTCGACTGTTGGAGATTGTCTGATGGTGTTATGTGAATACCTGTTATAATAATTATAGTAATATGGATCGTAATAGTTTGTCTGATAAGTTACTTTGTTAGCAACAAAATGAGAGAGACTGCCAACAACAGGAATCCTGTTAAACTCATTATTCCATTGGATAAACAATACACCATTATTAGCATATCCCCAAACATTTTTTTTGTTAACCGTTTTTCTTATACCAAGATCATCATAAAAAGAAATGACTTCTTGTTTAAGGATTTCTTCGAAAAAGTTAAATCCATAAGGGTCTGCACTACTGATAATTCTTTCTTTTTTTATTGGTGAATTTCCCAGTACCTGCCTGAAATTTAGAAAAACACCGTCGTTAAATTTATAAGAAGGTGTATATTTAACAAGTTTTGAAGAATTTGCCTGTGCAATAATTGTTGTATTTCCAATTAACATAAAACATAAAAAGATGATAATTTTTGTCATTATATTTCCTTTATTTGTGTAATTGATTTTAAAATTAGTCATAAAAAAACTTTTTATTTATATATTGATCTTATTTTCATAAGTGATTTTGTCCATTACCCTGTTATTTCTTGTAACATTAAGTTTTAATTTAATGTTTTTATGATTAATTTTGAGATTTTAATTGAGAGAAAATATCCTATTATCATAAACGAATAAGCATGCAATTTTTGAAAAAAATACTCAATTTTTTTTCTTTTAATCTTGAAGGAAAATATGATACTGAAATATTAAACAAAATTACTATAAATACGCTTTCAACAATAATAATATTCTTTTTTTCAGGAATTTCTCTTTATGCCGGTATTTCACTCGGTAGTATCTTAACAATCAGTATCTCACTTGCAACATCCGTATTTTTAGTCTTTAACTATTTTTATCTCCGCAAGACAAAAAACTATATATTTTCTTCTGTTTTGTTAGCCATTGCTTCGGCATTTTTCTTCTTATCACTGCAGTTTACAGAATACCCCGAACTTGTGCCGGTGTTTTGGCTTATCGTTTATCCGGTTATGATCATTTTTCTATTGGGGCTAAAAAAAGGAACAATCTATTCAACTATTTTCTTGATAATTATTTTATTGACTTTTTTTATCCCTATAGAAGGACTGACCTATAACCAAAATATTCCTCTAAGTTTAAAGCTGAAATTTCTCATCACCTATATTGCTGTTTATCTTTTGGCATATTTTTATTATTATCTGCAAAATGAACTATATCTTAAAACTGAAAAGCTTATGCTTGAAGCCCAGCGTAGGGTAGAGGAAAAAAATGAGTTCATCTCAACACTGTCTCATCAAATTAGAACTCCCCTGAACAATTTGATGGGAATCACAACACTTATTTATCAGACAAAACTTGATCCAAAACAACAAGACTATGTTGATACGATACAGGCATCTACAAGTAATTTGTTTACAGTGGCAAACAGTATTAACAAAGTCTCTGATGTTAAAATTGATACCAGAAAAAATGATAATCTCAAATTTAATCTGAATTTGACCGTCAGTAGTACACTTGATCTATTTTCAAATCAAAAACTAAGCAATCTTAAGTTTAATTTTAAATTTTCCAACAAAATACCCGAGAAATTAATAGGTAATCCCATAATTATTAAACAAATATTCTTAAATCTTATTGAAAATTTTATTAAAAATAAAAGTTCGGAATCTTTGTCTTTGGATATTAATATTAAAAATAACGGAGAAACAAAAGAGGGAATAGAATGTTTATTTGAAATTATTAGCGACAAACCTATCAATATACCAATAAAAACCACAGACAGTCAATATAAATCTATTATAAAAAGAGAGAAACTAACAATTGATTCAAAGAAACACATTGAACTTCTGGACCTCTCTGTCACAAAAGACCTGATAGAATCTGCCGGGGGTAAATTTATGATAACAACAGGTCCGAATAATACGATATATTCTTATACGATTCCGCTTAAAAAGACACAAAGCTCAATTGATGAGGAACAAAAAAGCGAGGATAAAACTCAAGAACAGGAACACCCTGAGGTATCAGCTACTTATTCCGGTGATGTTACAGCCGAAAAAAAATCATTGAAAGAAGCTAATGTTTTACTTGTTGAGGACAATCAGATAAATCAGAAAATCATGCTTCTTAGCCTGAAAAATGTTGTGAAAAATATTGATGTAGCTAACAATGGTAAAGAAGCGCTCAACATGTTTGGATCAAAAAAATATGATCTGATATTGATGGATGTCCAAATGCCTGTTATGGACGGGATAAAAACAACAATAAAACTTCGCGAAGTTGAAACAGCTACTGGTTCACATACGCCTGTTATTGCAATTAC
>CAZVTW010000239.1:0-8735 GCA_964629805.1 uncultured Bacteroidales bacterium
TGAAAATCTGCCTTTTTGGGTGCATTTCATCAGGACTCCCGATCGTTGTATTGCCCTGATGGCCGACTGGGAAGAAAAAATTGAAAAGATGGCACGTGCCACAATGAAAGAAAGGGTGACTAATATTTCCGGGGTACCATCATGGACACTTGTCCTCATTAAAAAGATTTTTGAAATAACAGGCAAAAATGATCTTCATGAAATCTGGCCAGAACTGGAAGTTTTTATTCATGGTGGTGTAAGTTTTGTCCCATACCGTGATCAATATAACAAGCTCATTTCGCCTGAGAAGATGTATTATTTGGAGACTTATAATGCTTCTGAAGGTTTTTTTGCC
This sequence comes from uncultured Bacteroidales bacterium, assembly GCA_964629805.1. GTDB lineage: Bacteria > Bacteroidota > Bacteroidia > Bacteroidales > CAZVTW01 > CAZVTW01. The sequence goes on from CAZVTW010000239.1 coordinate 338, forward strand.
ATTCAGGATGATCTGAATGCTGATGACATGCTTCTTATGCTGGATTATGAGGTATTCTATGAATTTATTCCTGTTGAAGAATTTGACAAAGAAAATCCAAAAACCCTGACTCTTGACCAGGTAGAAACAGGGAAAAACTATGCATTGGTAATTTCAACCAATGGCGGTTTATGGAGATATCTTATAGGGGATACTGTCAAATTTACATCTACAAATCCATTCAAAATAAAAATTACAGGCCGTACAAAATTTTTCATCAATGCATTTGGAGAGGAGCTTATTGTAGACAATGCTGAAGTTGCTCTCAAAAAAGCATGCCAACGTACCGGCTCTGACATCAGGGAATATACAGCAGCTCCTGTTTATATGGGGACAAATAGTAAGGGCGGACATCAATGGCTGATAGAATTTGATAAACAGCCTGACAACATTGAAAGATTTACGGACATTCTGGATACAACTCTTAAATCTGTCAATTCCGATTACGAAGCAAAACGCTATAAAGATATCAGCTTAGATAAACCCCGTGTTGAAATCGCACGCCCAAATCTCTTTTATGACTGGTTAAAGAAAAAAGGGAAACTCGGTGGTCAACATAAAGTGCCCAGGCTTTCAAATAACAGGGAACATATTGACGAGATTCTGGCAATGAATGATTAAGGCAGGTCAGGTTTGTCTCTGCTTGAGAACTTCATACATTATTACACCTGCCGCAACGGAAACATTTAGCGAACTTATGTTGCCCAATACCGGTATTTTAATTTGGTTATCTGTAAGTTGTAATATACCAGGTGCAATTCCTTTATCTTCTGCCCCCATAACCAAGAGCAGTGGATTTTTATAATCAGCCTGAAAATAGAGCATATCACCATGTTCGGTTGCACAAAAAATTTGCAATCCTGAGTTTTTCAGATATTCGATTGTCTTCACAGGATTTTCAATCCGGCACACAGGAATGTGGTTTAAAGCGCCCGACGAGGTTTTAATGGCATCTGCTGTGACCGGCGGAGCGCCTTTTTGCGGGATGATGATGCCCTGTACTCCGGCACATTCGGCTGTCCGGGAAATAGCGCCAAAATTTCTGACATCGGTTATTTTGTCGAGATACATAAGAAACGGCGTATCTCCTTTTTCAAATATCGACTGCACAAGCTCTTCAACAGGAACATATGAAATTTGTGAAATATATGCTATGGCGCCCTGGTGATTTTTTGAGGTTATTCTGTTTAGCTTTTCACCGGGAACGAACTGAAATGGAATATTCATTTGCCTGATGTGATGAAAGAGCTCTTTTGACAACTCGCTTTGAGCCCCTTTGCTTAATAATATTTTTTCGAATTCTTTGCCTGATTTTACCGCTTCCAGAACGGGCTGTAATCCGAAAATCATTGATTGTTTTGCCATTTGTATTGTTGTTTTATTCAGCGCTCGAATAAACTCTTCCCTCACGCCAGGTCTCAACGGCCCTGTACCAGGGAGTTTTGAAAGCTACGTTTCGTTTTAGCACGAAATGATTTTTAGAAAAAGGATTTTCAATATACATGAATTCAAATTTGATTGTCTTGAATGTTTTCATATCCCTGTAAATCCAGGTTTCTTTTTTTTCGTCCTTATAAATTGTTATTGGCGGACCAAAAACAGTGTAAATCATTCCCCTGTCAGTTTTCCAGCCTTCGGTGTGATTTGTGAAATAGGCATTGGCATATTGAACCCTGTTGTATAAAATCCTGATTAATTCTCTTGCCTGGTTTGCACTTTTTGTTTTTTTCAGCCAGAAATCATCAACAGCAAGTTTCGGATTGTCATATTTCATTATCTGTTCATATTCCCGCCTGGTAGTTAAATATTTAAGAGGCCCGATCAGATGGGCAGGCTTTTTTAGGTATGGAAATTCGTCATAGAAACGGGTCACAGCTATCCCGCCTGAATTTGCCTTTTGTGGCCTGAACATGTATAATCCCTTATAAGGCAGAGAAAAATGGCAATTAAGAGAATCATGGAACACCAGATTGCTGTCAGGAATAATACTCAGGCTGTCAATCCTCACATTCGCAAACGGAGGTGGTGGCATTCTGAAATTGTTTTTATAATAATCTATGGTCCAGGAATGGATGTTTTTATGTCTTGTTGTGATACAAAAAGTATCTATGTTTGGTAAATAGTTTTTTAAAACCGGACGGTTGTTAAATGGTTCTTTTACAATAAAATCTTCAGTAGGGTAGGGGTGTTTTCGATCGGCCAGGATAATATTTTTTTTGCTGGTACCCCGCAATACGTCCATCGCAGTTACAATAATCAGGTATTCTTTTTTATTTTTAAGTTTAAGGGTTTTGTATGTGATGAGTGATTGACGCATGTTTTTTCTTGGTAGTGTAAACTCAGATGATCCGCTGTCTAATAAATTTCTTGTCTCAAATGACTCATAAATTGAGTATTTCATTCTGAATTTTGCCTGATAAATGTTTTTTTCATTTGCCTGGTTATACAGTAATTCTCCGGGAAATACTTTAATATAAAGTAGTGAGGTGCTATCTGTTTCATGATAAAGATAATATTCGGGATGCAGCGTAGAACTACCCGGGTTGTAAAGAGAAGCTACATCAACTACATTCAGGCCGGGTTGTGTTGTTTTGCATGAGTATATTAATAAGCAACCTGATGTAGTGAGACAAATCCAGGCAATTTTCAGACTATAATGTAACCCGGATACTATTTTTTTGTAATGTTGCAATCTGATTCGCTTCATATATTGTTTTCTTTATCCGTTTCTTTCTCCCGTCAACTGCTGTCTTTCTTCAGATAATGATTCATATGTAAGGGTGTGATTTTCCCAGTCTTCCATTTTTCTTTCAAGCTCTGATTTTTTCATTTCGTATTCCTTGTATAACTCATGTCCGTTTGTATTATTTTCCGGCACAGAAAGTTTTTGTTCCAGTACAGAGATATCATTTTCAAGTAGCTCAATTGCCTTTTCACAACCAGATATGCTATTCTTCGCTTTTTTTAGTTTTTTATCAATTTCTTTTTTTTCAAGATACAGGTTTTTGCCGAAAGATTTTTTTTCTGTGTCCTGCTTTTTGTCTGCTCCCGGCTTTGCTTTTTCAATTTCTTTCATCGAAGATATTTTTTTCCTTCTCAGGAAGTCATAAATACCGCCAAGATGAAGAAATGTTTTTCTGTCTCTGAATTCATATACTTTATTAATCAGTCCGTCAAGAAAATCTCTGTCATGTGAAACCAGTATTATTGTACCCTCAAAATCTTGAAGCGCATTTTTCAGGATATCTTTTGATCTGATGTCTAAATGGTTCGTCGGCTCATCGAGCAGGAGCAGATTGTATTGTTCAAGCAAAAGTTTTGCGAGGGCTAAACGTGAACGTTCCCCGCCAGACAAAACACTGACTTTTTTGTCAATATCTTCGCCGCTAAACAAAAATCCCCCCAGGATATCCCGTATTTTTGTCCTTATCTCGCCGGTTGCTACATCATCTATCGTTTCAAATACTGTTTTTGTATTATCAAGCTTTTCAGGCTCATCCTGGGCAAAATAACCTGTTTTAACATTATGCCCGATTTTACACACACCTTCGAAATCTGTCTGATTCATGATGATTTTTGCCAGGGTTGTTTTCCCTTCACCGTTACGGCCTACAAAAGCTACTTTTTCACCACGTTCAATAATCATATCAACACCGTCCAGAACCAGGTTATCACCATAAGTTTTGCGGAGATTTTGTGTTTCAGTTACAATTGTACCTGACCGGGGAGCCTGTGGAAATTTGAGCCTGATGGATTTCTTATCCTCCTCATCAATCTCGATTTTATCGAGTTTTTCCAGTTGCTTTATTCTCGACTGGACCTGGACAGCTTTTGTGGCTTTATACCTGAATCGTTCTATAAATCTCTCTGTGTCCTGAATATATTTTTGTTGATTGTGCCAGGCTGCCAGTTGTTGCTCCTGCCTTTCTTTTCTTAGTTCTATATATTCTGAATATGCCGCTTTATAGTCATAAATTTTTCCAAGTGATATTTCTATCGTCCTGTTTGTGACTTTATCCAAAAATGCTCTGTCGTGTGATACAAGCATGACAGGACCATCAAACGAAACAAGAAATTCTTCCATCCATTGGATTGATTCAATATCAAGGTGATTGGTAGGCTCATCTAACAGCAGAATGCCTGGTCTGCTGAGTAGAATTTTTGCCAGTTCAATGCGCATACGCCACCCGCCACTAAATTCTTTTGTGCTGCGGTTAAAATCCGAATTTCTGAATCCCAGCCCGAGTAGTGTTTGTTCTATGTCTGCCTGGGTGGAATTGCCACCCAACAATTCGAATCTTTCAGATGCAAAAGTGAGTTTATTAATGAGTTGAAGGTATTCCTGTGACTCATAATCAGTCCTGTTTTCAATTTTTTTTGTGTACGAATCAATGTTTTTTTTAAGATTGTTGATATGTTCAAATGCTTTTTCTGCTTCTTTATAAACTGTTGTAGTATCTGAAATTTTCATATGTTGTGGGAGATAACCAATATCAATCCCTTTGGGAAGGTTGACAGAACCCTCATTTGGTTTGTCAATACCAGCGATTATTTTCAATAACGTCGTTTTTCCGGCACCGTTTTTTCCTGTTAAACCTATTCTGTCTCCGGGATTTATCATAAATGAAATATCCCTGAGCAGTTCAAAGCCGCCGAAGTATACATGCAAATTATTAACTGATACCATATAAATATTAATAATGATTATGAACATTTATTCCTTTTGGCAAAAAGGGCGAAGCATCTCCACCATGCCTGATAATATCCCTGACAATAGTGGAGGTAATGGATGAGAACTCCGGGGTTGTTAATAAAAATACTGTTTCGAGTTCAGGCATCATTTTTTTGTTAACCTGTGCAATTGCTCTTTCATATTCAAAATCAGCTGCTGTCCTGAGCCCCCTGAGGATATACCTGCTGTTATTTTCTTTGCAGAACTCCACTGTAAGATTGGTATAGCTGGCAACTCTTATTGCCGGTTGATTTGCAAAGACTGTATTTATCCATTCTTTTCGGGTTTCCAAAGGAAAATACCCGGGTTTATTCGAATTATAACCAATTGCTATAATGATTTTATCAAAAAAATGTAGTCCTCTCCTCACAATTGATTCATGACCTATTGTAAACGGGTCGAATGAACCAGGAAAAATTGCTATTTTATCCATATAGGCAGTTTTTTTATTATTGGATTTTTTTCACATTCGGCTAAATTAAAGAATGTGTATGATATATTGAAATATATCCTGATAAAACGGAGAAATGCTATATTGAGATGTAATTCATGCCGCAAATAGCCATAAAGATTGTTGTATAACACATTCCTGAATATATCCCTAAAATCCGCATGTTTATATTGTTATCCGCTAATTACGCTAATTTTCGCAAATTTTTATTCACCCAATTGGGTGAATATAATTCGTTTAATCCGTGTAATTCGCGGATGAAAGAAAAAATACTTGCGGATATTAGGATATCTGTCCAACATAGTATGAGTCCACTCCTAAAAGGATGATTTTTACCAAAATCGAGCCTGCCCTCGTACATAAAATGTCGGGGGGCATTTTAATTTTTTGAACCGGAGTTAACTGTCTGTTAATGAGGATTCAAAAATTTATAATAACAAAGAGTTTGGCAACAAAGGGACTTTTAGGAGTTGACTCATAGTATCGAGCTATTCTTTATCACTATATGTCATCCAGTGGTACTTGTCTCTTGATACTTTCCTCAAGTGAGATAAATGTTTCTGTTCTTGAAATACCCTCTATAGACTGAAGTCTGTCATTAATAACCTGTTTCATATGATTATTATCTTTTGCATAAATTTTAATAAAAATGGAATAAGTGCCGGTGGTATAGTGACATTCAACTATTTCCGGTATTTGTGCCAATTGTTTAACCACAATTTGATACAGAGATGCTTTTTCAAGAAAAATCCCCATGTATGCACAGGTTGAATATCCAACTTTTTGGGGTGAAATGATAAATTCCGAACCTGTAATAACGCCTATTTTCATCAAACGTTGAACCCGCTGATGTATTGCAGCTCCCGATACATCGCACTCACGCGCAATTTCGAGAAAAGGTGTTCTGGCATTTTTTGATATGATTGACAATATTTTTTTATCCAGATTGTCAATTTGTAAGTTATGAGCCATCTATATTCTGTTTTTTTTAATATTTATTAATTTTTGCGATATAAAAATATAAAATTGTAAGCAAAAACAAAAAAAATATAATAAACTGTAAAAAATATTTGCATCGTAATTTATAATTTGTTACATTTGTCATGAAATTTATTTTATATTGTTATCGATTATGTTAGTTTAGTTATGAATTGTAATTCTTTAGCAATTATTTTAAATAAAATGATTTCTTTATAATTCAACTTTTGGCTTTGTTTATAAAAAAAATGTAACTGTTTAGGTGCAGATTTTAACCGAAAACTTTTTCCCTCGGGTAACTCGAGGGAGGGAGTTCATACAAAGTTGCTAAATAATTACATTAACAAATATTGTATAAACCTAAAAAAAGTAATTATTATGTGTGGAATATTAGGTATGATGGGCAAACAGGATGTAGATTACGTCCGTAAACTGTCAAAAAGAATGAGTCACAGGGGGCCTGACGAAAGCGGCTTTCTGGTTTGTGACAACGGCTCAGTTTTAACTCATGAGCGTTTATCTATAATAGATCTTAAAACAGGTCGTCAACCTATCAGGGGCACCGGAAGCGCTTATGTTGTGCATAATGGTGAAATATACAATCACCATGAACTACGGGATAATGAGCTTTCGCATCATTCATTCCGCACCACATGCGATAGTGAGGTAATTGTACATTTATATGAAGAATATGGCTTTGATTTTTGCAATATGCTCGATGGTGTCTTTGCTTTTATTGTTGCCGATGGCGATAAATATATTGTTGGCCGCGACCCGATAGGTGTCAAACCATTATATTATGGTGTCGATTACAAGGGCAATATGTATTTTTCTTCAGAAATGAAAGCTTTAGCTGATCAATGTGTGAAGTTCGATGCCTTTCCTCCTGGTTATTATTATACACCTGAAACAGGGTTTATTAAATATTTTAAACCGGAATGGGAAGATTATGATATAGCAACTGAACCGGCTGATCTTGAGAAATTAAGAGATTCACTGATTGCTTCTACCAAAAAACGTTTAATGAGTGATGTTCCGCTTGGTGTTTTATTGTCCGGAGGATTGGATTCAAGCCTTGTTTCTTCAATTACGAAGCGTCTTTTGCGTGGAACCGGCCAGGAGTTGCATTCATTTTCGGTCGGACTTGGACCAGATGCTCCTGACATGAAAGCAGCCCGCGAAGTCGCCAAATTTATCGGTACAAAGCATCATGAAGTGTATTTCACAGTTGAACAGGGCATCAAAGAACTTGAAAAAATCATTTGGCATCTTGAAACATATGATGTGACAACTATACGTGCTGCCACACCAATGTATTTTCTCTCTAAATTTATCACTGACATGGGCATTAAAGTAGTTATGTCGGGTGAAGGAGCTGACGAAATATTCGGTGGTTACCTGTATTTTCATAATGCTCCTACTGCTGAAGATTTTCAAAAAGAAGTTATTAGAAGGGTCAAACGGCTATCAACGGCAGATTGCCTGAGAGCAGATAAATCAACCATGGCACATGGTCTTGAAGCACGAGTTCCTTTCCTGGACAAAGAATTCCTTGATACTGTTATGGTTTTCAGACCGGAAGATAAAAGACCGGACAGAAGCATCGGAAAGATTGAAAAATATATTTTACGGAAAGCTTTTGATATAAAAGATGATCCGTTTCTTCCTGATAGTATCCTCTGGAGACAAAAAGAGCAATTTGGCGATGGTGTCGGATACAATTGGATCGATGGTGTTGTTGAATACTGTAATAAAATTGTTTCTGATGAGGAACTGGCAAGCGCTGAGGAACGTTTTCCATATAATACACCTGATACCAAAGAGGCCTACTATTTCAGAACTTTATATGAAAAACACTTTCCACAGGAATCAGCAGTAAAATCTGTTCTGAAATGGGTACCTAAATGGCAGCGAAGCACTGATCCCTCGGGCAGGGTTTGTGACAGCCATACAGACAAAGAAAAGGCAAAATTACTTTTTAGTCAGAAAACAATAAAAAGAAAGCAATCTGATGAAAAAGAACCGGAAAAGGTTAAACTTGTTTCATAACTTTAAATTCCAAACTCAGTAAATTCGAAGAATGAAAACAAACATAATGAGACATTTACTGAGTTTAGAAATTGTTGTTGTTTCCACATATATGTTTACTTCTGATTTTTACATCTTATGATGGAAGGCCCGCTTCGGCGGGCTTTTTT
>CAZVTW010000240.1:0-2782 GCA_964629805.1 uncultured Bacteroidales bacterium
AATTTGTTTGTCCCCGACACTTCGTGCACGGGGCAGGCAGTGAGCGAAAATCGCTTAATTTGGGTTAAAGTTGATTTAAATCCTCTACGAAAGTATCAATTTCCTGATCACTAAATCCCTTCTCTTTTGCTGCTTCTTCCAGGGTTCCCCAAATTGGTTCTCCACAGGCCAGACATTTTATACCTTTTTTTGAAAGATATGTCACAGCTTCAGGTTTGTTCTCTACGAGTTCCTCTATAAGAATGTCTTTTTGTATTTCCATCGTGTTTCGTATTGTAGTTATGAGCCCACTCTTTAAACTCCATTTGTCGCCATCTTCTGCGTTGTTGAGTCTCGACTCAGTTGAGAAGAAAATCATAAATTTAAGAGCAGACTCGTAATATATTCTAAGCTTTTGTATGGTAAAAATCAATGATTAAATGTAATAAATTTATTGAATCAACATATCTTTTACCCCCTCAGAGTATAAAACTTGATTTTGACCGTCTGCATCAGTATAAATAAAATAAGCTTCCAGTTCCGGATCAGAACTGACAATGTTAATGCTTTTTTTTAATCCCATCACCATAAAAGCAGTGGCATACGCATCTGCAGTCATGCAATCACCGGCAAAAACCGAAGCACTCAGGAGTTCATGCCTGATCGGATAGCCGGTTTTCGGATCAATGGTGTGAGCATATTTTCGTCCGTCTTTGATGTAAAATCTTCGGTAATTTCCTGATGTGGCAAGTGATTTGTCCCGGAGTTCTACTATTCCCTGCAGTTCGCGGTTCGAAACAGTAGGGTCATCAATCGGTTTATCAATGCCTATCCGCCAGTAATTACCTTCTTTATTTTTTCCGCGTGCCCTTACCTCACCTCCAATCTCTACCATGTAATTTTTTATGTCCTCTTTTTCTAAATATTTACCAACGACATCAACACTGAATCCTTTCGCTATAGCATTGCCATCAAGCATTATGTTGGCGTGCTCTTTGACGATTTTTTTGTCTTCAAGCCGAATTTTTTGATACCCGACATATTCGAGCAAACTGTCAATAAGTGAACTGTCAACTTCCGTGGCATCAGTAAAGCCAAATCCCCAGGCATTGACCAATGGAGCTACGGTCATGTCAAAAGCACCATTTGTTTTTTCCGATATTTCAGTGGCTTTTGTAAATACACGAATGAAGTATTCATCTGGTTCAACATCAGGCACATTATTATTTATTTTTGAAATAACAGATTCAGGAATATAGGTAGACAAAGAGGTATCAAGCAGACTCATTTCCCGTTTTATTTCAGGATGCAGGTTTTTCCCTGCCGGATGTTCGTATTTGATATGATAGACTGTGCCGTAAATATTGCCCTGGTTCAAAATATAAGCAGGCTCCTGATGTCTGCAATAAATAACAACAAATAGGCTGGTAATCAGGATAATAAACAACAACACATATTTTTTCATGATATATCTATTCTCATTTTAAATTGCAAAACTAAAACAATTCTACTTAAAATATAACTGGTAAATGGATAATCATGCTCATTATTTTCATCCATCAAAATAATTTGATTTAATCTAAGCCTTTTTGTAACTTGTAAGTTCAAAGCTGGATAATAATAATTTCATCAGACATTTAAAAATTCCGGTCATGAATAATTACTTTTCCAATATTTACTTTCGGATGATGAAATTTTTTATCTTTATTATAATTTGTCTGTTATTCTGTATTCAGGCAAGGGGAGAGTTCTTCCTCCACACTTACGTTCCTTTTATTTACATCGAAAATTATCCTCTTGTCAGGTTTTATCTGTGCATCCGGGATTTTGAAGACCAAAACACCTTCGATTATTTCAATAAGAACTACTTTTTACAAAAACCGGAGAAAATGTCGATCGAAATACAGGAAAATGATTTCAGGATAAAAAATGTAGCGTGCGAATTTCATCAATGTATAGATAAAAACAATGGCGTTTTGGTGGTTTCCTATGAAACTGAATTCCCTTTTTCCATTGATCGCACTTTGCTGATTAAATTTGATATTGCCGGGTTTCATAATCTTGACGGGGACAGGTTTTTCTTTAAAGGGTCAGATAAAAAAATACGGAAGGTGAATGTCGCATCAACATCCGGATTTGAAACTTATATCAGGAGGATACATATTGATGAGCAGAAAATTTCAGTAAAAAATGAAGAATATTTGAAACTTTTCCCGCCAATTGTTATTCATGCAACCAAAATGCCGGAGATGATATTCGCTGAAAATGGCGGACCGGGTTGGGATGAATTTACGTGCCCTGCCATAGCAACAGTGGCATCTTCCTCATTTCTTCAACCACAGGGCAAAAACATTTATGAGCCGTTTAATTTATGCGACCGAAACCTGAAGACTGCCTGGTGTGAAGGGGAACAAAACAATGGTTCGGGAGAATGGATTGAGTTTATATTTGCTGAAACTTCAGGATTAGATGGCAATTTCAGCGGCAACTTTGTGCTGGTAAACGGATATGCCAAAAACGATAATACATTTAGTTATAATTCCAGGATCAAAACCTTTTTGTGTTATTGGAATAGTTTTCCTGTTTTTAAAGTCAAACTACTTGATACAAAAGAACCACAATCTTTTAGCTTGTCCGAATTTAACAAAAAAAATCATATGTTGTCTTTTGATGACGGAGATACTATCCGCTTCTCTATTTCTAAAGTTTTCCCGGGAAGCAGATATCATGATACCTGTATTTCTGAATTTATGCCCAGGTGTCAGCCGTAAGAAAGTGGTGAATGGTGAATGGTGAATGGTGA
>CAZVTW010000240.1:2882-8729 GCA_964629805.1 uncultured Bacteroidales bacterium
ATACCTGAATTATTTATAATGATATTGTCTAATCTATTAAATAAAATGATCCAAATGAAAAAAACTGTTTTATTTATATTGCTTATCTCATTATTCCTTGCAAATTGCAGAAATAAACATTCAAAAAAATCTGGTCAGGTTGGTACCATTGTTCAGGTCGATTCCAGCCTCAACGATTCCCTGAAAGCTCCATCGGCAGATACACATATGTCCGGTAAAGAAAATGAAATAAAAGGAACTAAAGACCATGCAGATCCGAAAATTATTTTCGAATATCCTGATACTTCTGTGTATATATATCATGTTCACGTAGGAAAAATTGACAGTGTAAATATCGGGTATTTCTTTCTCACCCTAAAAAAGCATGCAAAAAAAACAGGTTCACCCATATTTGTGAAGATTAATGAATATTCTGCTCCTGATAAATTACATGTTATTGATTCATTTCCTGTTGACAATTATAAGGCGAAATGGGTTTTCCATGAAAATTGTCATTACCATCATGAATTTTTATTGCAGCATTTTGACAATCTTGTTTTGTCAGGGCATAATCTTCTGTATTATAAGCCACTGTATGATTCAATAAATCATTCGAATGTAGTCAGAGATTATTTTAGTTATTCAATAGGCAGCAATAAAAGACCTGTTAAAATCGATTCAGTATTTTATTCGGGTATGAACAACAGATTTTCTTTTTCTGAAGCTGAGAGAATTTTTTACTGCAAAAGATCAGGACTAACATTTTATTGTAACAATTACAATATTCTTGTCTTGCATACTCCACAGACATTTGACAAACTCAGGCATAAGGAACCATTTAAATTACCTGTACTAGATTCATCTCAAAGAGATTTGGATTTAAGACCATATTTCAGGGAATTTGGGATAGATGCAAACAAGCTTTTTATTGGGGGTTTATGTTTTGTGCCTGAACAAAATTATCTGCTCTTTGATAATTCAGGAGTAAATTACGCATGTATCTGGCTGTTTGACATGAATACAAAAATATTAACCAAGATCATTCCTGAACATCAAGCCATACATCCTTTTTTTTACGAAGATGAAGTATATGATTTTCTTGTTTATTCCGAAAAAAATACAATCAGGCAATGTACCAGGAGTATTCTGGAATTGAGAAAAAACAAGAATAAAGTTTCATCAGAAACACAGTTTCGCGAATTTTTGTTCTGCTTTGGCAATACTACAAACAATGTAATTCCCGGGATACTTGCTGATGCATTCCTGTCCAATAGTAAATCAGCAGGAGAATTTTCATATATTGGAAAAATAACACCGTTTTGGAATCGAAATACAAATGAGAGTGATGTTGGTTTTGAACTGAATGCCGGGCGAATTGTCAAAAAGACAGATAATTATGTTGCAGTTCTTGTAAGCTACACCGAATATGAACCTGGGCACGAATATGCCTATACTTATATTATCACCTATGATACATATGGTAAAATACTGGATTTTGAAGAATTTAATACACTTGAATCAGGAGATTATCTGAGCAGGGAAAAAAAGGGTCAATTCGTGAACGATACGGTATTCAAATCAACATCAATTGATGTAACTCTTGATATCCATCCTGTGAATGGAGGTGGAGAGCAAAGCATGGAAACAAATATTGACACCCTTGAATCCATGTACTATTATATTTTTCCGGATGGAAAAATCGAACCAAAGGACGACCATTTTTGGTATTAGGAAAATATTACAAACCTATAGATGTTTATAAAGCATATGATGAAAACTATACAATACAAAAAAAAAATGGTTTCAGAACAGCTAAAAGATAATATTTTAAATTGACCAACCGTATTTTTTACCGAAAAAATTCCATTCCTCTATAGTTGCCGGATATTTTTCAAAAACCATATCTTGTATGGTTTTCCTGATGCTGAAAGTTGATCCCGGCACCTTGCTGAGATTTTTATCAGTTGGATGTGTTGATTAGTCTGTAGAAACACTTATTTTTATATATAATTTTAGGAGAGCTCAATAAGCGCTTTCACGACATTGTCTGCCCCTTCAGCAATATCAAGTATTGTTGCATCAAGCATATAGCAGGGTGTTGTTGCTATTTTATTCTTTTTATCAACAGTCACTTCGCCATGATCGGTGTTTATATGTTTGGCTCCCATTTTTACAACAGCTTCAGCTGTTCCCTCGTCTTGCCCGATAGTGAGTTCAATATCTCCTAATACTTTTGCCAGTATGACAGGGCTTATACATAAAGCGCCAATTGGTTTTCCGGCTTGGTGCATCGTTTTAATAACATGCTCAACATCCGGGTTGACAGAACAATCTTTGCCATCAAAAGCAAATGTGGAGAGGTTTTTTGCAGCGCCGAAACCACCGGGAATAATAAGAATATCAAAATCTTCAGCATTAAATTGGGTTAATGATTTTATCTGTCCCCGCGCTATTCGAGCGCTTTCAACCAATACATTTCTTTTTTCCGGCATTTCTTCTCCAGTAATATGGTTTATTACATGATGTTGTTTAATATCCGGTGCAAAAAATTCATAATTACCACCATTCTTCTTAATAGCATAAAGCGCCATGGTCGCTTCGTGAATTTCTGAGCCGTCAAATACGCCACTTCCGGCAAGTATAACAGCAAATTTTTTGTGTGTGCTCATTTTCATTATTATTTTTATGGTTTGACTTAAGAATGTTTATTTTTAGTGGCTCTAAGCCACATTTAACATTTGCTAAATTATAAAAATCTAAAATGAATAGCAATGATAAACCATGATATTCTCAGACATACTGAGTCCAAAGTCCGGGAAATATTCAAACAGGATCAGGGTGGGCATGGTTTCTGGCATATCAACAATGTCAGGAATATAGCACTTAAAATAAGTTTAAAAGAGGGAGGAAATTCTTCCTTGATTGAGCTGATTGCCCTGCTTCACGAAGTGGGTGATTATAAGCTGTTCAAAAACCATGAAACACCTGAAATGATACTACCGGACATTATTTATCCATACCATCTCAAGGATGAAGTCATGAATACTCTATGTGAAACAATTAAACAAATCTCATTCAAAGGTTTGAATGAAAATAAAACAATTAAAAACCCTGAAGGCCGCATTGTGCAGGATGCAGACCGACTCGAAGCGATGGGCGCTATCGGTATTGCCAGGACATTTGCCTATGGCGGAAGAAAAAACAGGGAGATTTATAATCCTTCAATAAGCCTGGTCAATTATATATCTTTTGATGAATACAAAAAAAACAGGTCAACAGCCATTAACCATTTTTATGAAAAATTACTCAGATTAAAAGATTTGATGAATACGAAAACAGCCCGGCAATTAGCTGAAGAAAGGCACAGATTTATGGAAATGTATCTTGAACAATTTTATAAAGAATGCGAATTTGCCGGCAATATTAAGCTACCGTCCTTTTCCTGAAATAACTGTTTTTATCGTATAAATAAGGATTTTCATATCATTGTAGAGCGACATATTTTCAATATAAATGATATCATATTTTAATCGTTCAATCATTTGTTCAACATTTTCGGCATACCCAAATTTGACCTGACCCCATGAAGTAATTCCTGGCCTCACCTTTTGTAAATGATAATAATGAGGTGCTTGCTCTACAATGCGATCGATATAGTATTGACGTTCCGGACGCGGGCCGACCAATGACATATCACCTATGAGTACGTTAAAGAATTGGGGAAGTTCATCAAGCCTCGATCGGCGCATAAACAAACCAAAGGGAGTTATTCTGGTATCATCTTTCGAGGAGAGTTGTGGTCCGTGCTTTTCTGCATCAATGTACATCGACCTGAATTTGTAAATGGTAAAAGGCTTTCCATATCTGCCAATCCTTTCATGACTGTAAATAACAGGACCTTTTGATGATAGCTTTACTCCTGTGGCGAGAAAAATATACAAGGGAGACAAAATAATCATAGCAAAAAAGGAAACGAAAATATCTATGAGTCTTTTTACATTTTCCTCCCAGGCAGTCATTAAATCGTGATTGATTTCTATCAGGGGTGTGCTGAAGATAGTATTCATATTGACGCAACCAGTCAGTATATCATACATGTTTGGAATAACCTTGATTATGACATTTGTCTCTTCAAGTTTATTGATAATTTTCCATACTTCTTCATGCTCTGAGGATTCAATGGCAATGATGGCTTCTTCAATTTTATGTTTTTTTATGATCGTTTTTAAATCATTTATATTTCCCAGGTGAGGCAGGTTTTGACTGAGTTCATGACTTATATTTTCATGTACATTTGTAAATCCAATGAATTTGTTGCCTGTGGATTTGGGTTGAGATTCAAACTCCTGGAAAAGGTTAAGTGCGCGACCGTTGGACCCGATGAGCAATGTGTTGAATCCAATTTTTCTGCTTCTTAACTTGTTGATTGTGAGAGATGTGAGGATGAGTCGTGGTATGTAGGTAAGTGTAAAATGAAATGTAAACAAGGCAGCAAATGAATTATAATAGTTTTTATAAGTGGATATGGTGTCATCAAGAATGAGAGCAAAAAAAATGATAACCACCCCAAGAAGTGAAATAGAAAAAGTATGTGCCAGCTCTTTTAGCCTGGATTTCCGAAATATATTTTTATATTGCCCGGTAAGATAGTAAACAGTAATCCAAAAAAGTGGAATTATGAAAAGGCCAAGATAAAATTTTAGTCCAAAATCAATAGGTACGTCAAATCCATATTTCACGGACTCAATATATATTTTCCGGTAAATATAAAATATCCCCCACGCAGCAGCTGCGCCCAGAAAATCAAATAAAACGTATTTTACCGTCTGATGAGTCCGGTTCATTAAAATAACGACTTAACTTTTTTATAATGAAAACAGGTTTTGGTGTAAAGTTGTTAAGGAACGAAAATCTACTTTTTTTAGTATCATGCTTTATATTTTTTTAATAGAATCTACATTTTGTTATTCCATGCTCAGGAGATTTTTAATTGAATTTTTTCCAATATTCTTTGATATATTTTAATTGTATTTTCAAGTAAGCCATGATTTAAGACATTCTTTTCTAAACCTTTGGTGAACCTAAAAAAATGGATTAATTCTGTTCCCAGGGTTTCGTTATTTTCAGGGGTGTTTAATTCTTTTTCTGGTTTTACAGTATCATTATTATATAATATGTTTATGTTGTGTTCCTGAAAGTCGACGCATAAGACTTTTCCCGGAACAAAAAAACAATATTCATGTTTGTTGATTTCGCCGATACTTCCACATTGGATATAAGCGCTGTTAAAATTATCAAATTCAATATGAACATTTATCAGGTCAGGGATTTTGCTCGAAATTGAGAAAACACTGGAATTTAATGACCAGGCATCCCGGCCTATTATCGACATAGTAAATATTAATTCCCGGAAAAGTACCTGGAACAGATTTTCGGTAGACAATGGACTGGAGAGGATGTGCTTGGTTTCGATGTAAGCTGGTTTACCGGCATTGTCATTAATCCATTTGATGTATGGATGGTAAAGATTTGGAACACTTAACCACAGGTTGGTGTTGGCTTCTATTGACAAGTCTGACAAAAGTAATAACTGGTTATGTGTGAGTTTATCAGGGAAAGCAATGAAAATGTTTTTCGAGTTTCGCACTGCCTGAATAATTGTTTGATAACAAGCCGTATTTGTATGAAAACAAAGCACCGTATCAATTCTTGAGAAGAATGTATCCTCCTTTTTTGAGTCAGGGTGATAAAATTCAATATGTTTAAAGGGTTTTTCTTTGAAACCAGGATTGTTTTCAAAAATTTCATTTATACTCTTCTGCCAGGTGTATTCACCCAGTATTCCTATCCTCTCCATAAACTTGTTGT
>CAZVTW010000241.1:0-8724 GCA_964629805.1 uncultured Bacteroidales bacterium
TGTTTGACAATCTACAAGAGGAGGGAAATACAATTATTCTTATTACCCATGAACGGGAAATTGCTGAACATAGTCAGCGAATCATAAATCTTTTTGACGGAATGGTGAAAACGGATGAGAGGAGAGGGGAAAGGTGAATAAGAACAAGAAGCCACAAGTCACAGACTTGCGGCAGGTGGGGAAATATGAATGAGAAGACGGATGTGAGTCAACAGGTTAGAAGGACAATAAGAAAAAGAGAAGATAATGGTACATGAGATAAAGCAAAAATTCAAGTTTGAAAAATTAAATACCAATTCATATGCTTAACAGACAATTATTTAAACCCATATTGACGGTGATTTTACTTATTCTTTTTTCGGTTGCATATGCCCAGCAGGAAGTGTATCAGCTTGATTTGAAAAAGAGTTTAGCTATCGCACGGGAGAAAAGCCATAAGATGAAATTGTTGAAAGAAGAAGTAAAACAGTCGGAATACAATCTCAAAGCAGCCACTGCAAGTTTTAAAACCCATATTGATCTTGAACTGACAACCCCGTCATATACTGAAACAATCAGAAAATGGGAGGACAGTACAGGAATTGATTATTTTCCTGTCAAGCAACTTGAGTATGCCGGTGATTTGACAATTAACCAGCCACTTCCAACCGATGGGCGAATTTATATTTCATCAGGCCTTTTGAATACAGAAGACTACGAAGAATCTGAAAAATCGATGCGTGTGTTTTCCCGGGTAGGTTTTTATCAGCCTATAGAGGCATTTTATTCTTACAATCATATCCGTTCATCATTCAGGGAGGCCAAATTAAACTATGAATTATCTAATAAACGGCTCAGGCGTGCTGAACTTGACCTGGTGTATGAAATTAGCCAGGTGTTCTATCGTTTGCTTTCTGCACAAAAACAAAAGGAAATAGCCTCACAGGCCCTTGAAAGACAAAAGGAGGCTTATGAAATAGCACAAAACAAGTACAATGCAGGCCTCATTCGTGAAGTTGAAGCCCTGCAGATGGAAGTTGACCTTGGCGAAGCCCGGAATGATTATGATCTGGCAAATGTGAATTATATTTCTCAGGCAAACAATTTCAAGCAACAAATCGGTATCTCACTCCGGGACAGTATTTCCCTGGAGAGCGAGCTTGACTACGAAATTGTTCATGTTGATATTGAAAAAGCTGTTGAACTGGGCTTACAACACAGGCTGGAAATAAGGGAGCATGAAATAGAAATTGAGCTGGCAGAAATCATGATAAAACGCAACAGGTCAAACGGGCAGGTGCAGGGAAGCGTTTCTGCTTATTATGATTTTATCGGAACAAGCAATGATTCGTGGTCTACATCTTTCATGACCTCGTTTGACAACAGTCTGACTGCCCTGAAAAACCGGCCCGGGAACAGGGGCGTATCACTCAACATCAGAATCCCAATCTGGGACTGGGGCGAAAATAAATCCATTGTCAAGGCGTTGCAGGCAGGTTTAAATCAGTCAAAATACAGACTTGATAATGAACGCGTAACAATAGAGCGGGATATCAGGAATACTGTTCATCAGCTAAAAAGCAGTTTAAGAAGGTTACAGCTTCTTGATAAAAACGTAAAAGTGGCTGAAAAAAGTTTTGCTATCAGCAGGCACAGGTTTACTAACGGTGATATTGACAGTCAGGCATTAGCCCTGGACAGGCAAAGGCTGAACAACGCATACCTGTCAAGACTTGAGGCATATATCAGCTATAAACTCCTCCTGGCTGACATACAGCGAAAAACATTTTATGATTTTGAGGCCAATACTTCTCTGGTGGATTAGTAATCAAATGCTGTCCAGCCGAGATCATCAATAAAAATGAATAGGATGTTAGGTTGCTTTTGTATTGCGGTTTGTTTCTCTTCTTGCTTTTCTCCTGTTAAACAGCCGGCAACTATGCCTGCTAATGCAATCGGGGTTATTTTGCGGGCTATGCTTTTCATGTGATAAAAAATTATGGTAGTTCATTGAATCTGCAATAATAAAAAAAATCCTTTCAGGATGCAAGTCTGAAAGGATTTTTTGAAAGAAAGGAAAGCTGTGAAATTCTTATTAAATTAAAATCTCATTCCAAGCGTTAATAACATTCTTGCTGAAACAGATTCCATATCAGCGCCGACTTTCGCCTCATCCGTATAAGTATCATACAGATATTTTGTATATTCTTTCATTGAGCGGGAATAAGCAAAATCAACAAAGAAATTTCCGCTGTTGATGCCTACACCTCCTGAAATAACACTGATTGATGCGTCTTTGCCGTAATTGTCATTGGCATAAGGACTTCCGTATAACCCATAACCAGCCCTCAGGCTCAACATGCCAAGTCTGTATTCTGCACCGGCCCTGAGATTATATGTAGAAGTAAAATCATTATCTATGACATCATTGGCATCATCAAATTCGCCTGCTTTTTCTGAACGGAGTCGCATTTGAGAATAATCGACAAATTCGTAATCAACACTCAGTATCGCATTTTTTTTGATAACCAGTCCCAAAGAACCCATGGCTTTGAAAGGGGTTGTCAGTGAATATGTGAAATCAGAGACAGGTGATTCAGCATAGTTGGCATCTTCATCTGCAACATCAAATTCCCGATCCAGACTTGTTGAAAAAGTTTCATCAACATCCCAAAAGGTTGGTGTATGGATGGCGCCGCCAATCCTCAGCCAATCAAGTGGTTTATATATCATACCAATTTTGAAATTATACCCTGTCCCTGATGCATCAAGATTTTCATTAAGGGTAAAGCTATTCCAATAGTAAATCCTGTCATCAACATCTATTTCGCTATAAGTGGCGTTTCTGTTATATGTGAAAGAGCGTATACCCAAAGAGACACCAATGTACAATTTATGTTGATAATTAGCGCCAAATGAAAAGACAGATTCACCCAGAGAACCGCTGATTTCGTCACTTTCTTTTTGAACCTGTCCGTAGTTAACATCGTCAAATATAGGGTCATCAGTGATATCACTCCAGTAGACATTATCTATTGAATCATAATTAATAAGGAATGTTTCCCAGGCCAGGTCATTGTAAAACTCATTCCTGTTATCAGCATTTGCATCATCTACCCAATAGTCCATTAATGAATTTGAATAGTTTCTTCCCTGAATGGCAATATTCCTGTGGAAATTATTCATTTTGTTATATGAAAATCCGAAATTCACATTTGCCCAGCCGTTTTTTGATTCATCCACGCCAAATGTACCAACAATCCCAACATTGTTGACATTAAAATTATATTTATTGTCTGAATCGGTTGCCCCGGTAGCCAAATATGAAGATTCGGTGTTGTTATAAAAAATTGTGGGTGTAATGGCAATTTCATTTTGCCTGAACATGGCTATTCCGGCAGGATTATAACTCAAGACCGATAAATCGCCACCCAGTGCGCCAAATGCTCCGCCCATTGATACAGCCCGGGCCGTCCCTCCAAATTGTTCTCTGGAATACCTCAGTGCATCATTTTGATTTTGTGCTTTTACCAGGTAAACCGGTAATAACAGCATTATGATACATATTAATGTTTTTGACTTCATAATATATTGATTTAAAACATGTTATTAAATAATTATTTCAATAAGAATTCTAAATTTTAAACAAAAGAATAATAGTAAAACAACTTACACATTCAGGAATAATGTTTGAAATGTGCAAGTTGTTATTCAACATAAAAACCATCAATACTGTTATTCTATTATCTTCTTCTGCCTCCGCTACGTGATGAAGAACTACTACTGCGGCTGCGGCTTCCGGAACTACCTGAACGGCTTGACCTGTTGTAGCTTGAGCTGCTTCGTGAGCTGCTGCTCGGCCGGCTATAACTTGATTTTGAACGGCTCCGGCTTGGAGAACTGTAAGACTTGTCAGATGACTTACTGCGATTATAGCTGCTACGTGAACTGCTCCGTGGTTTCGAATATGATGATCTGCTTGGCGCTGACCTGTTTATTGAAGACCTGGAACTGCTACTTGAGCGTGACCGTGTATAGGAGTTAGACCTGTTGGGTGTACGGTCAGAGGAATATGTCCTGGAGCGACTGTCAGAAGACTTACTCCTGACGCGTGGCTTCGCGTAGTTGAAATTTTTATCAGAACTTTTATTTACTGAGGAACCAGACCGGCTTGTAGACCTCCTGGTTGTGGATGTTCTGTCATTTGACCTTGAATCGGAAATGTTAGAACGTGACCTGTTATCATCTCTCCTGTCTGATGATGAAGTACGTGTCCGTGTTCTCGTAGTCGAGATATTATCAGTATTACGTGTTCTCCTGCCGTCGTTTGAAACGCGTTCTCTTGTCCTGGAGTCAGATACACGTGTTGAAGTTCTTTCTCCGTCACGGGTTCTGCCTTCTGCTCGTGTTGTACGCGTTGTACCTTCGCCACGTCTCGTCCTGGCAGTTGTTTTGCCAGAGGCTTTAGTTCCTGTTGAGGCGTTTATTGCGTCACCAGGTCGCGGTCTTGAGCGGTGTCCGTCTGATACACGTGAGCCGCGACGACCATACCGGCGTCCTTCATTGTAAAAACCTTCTGAGTATTCGGTACGGTAACCACTGTAATAGCCTGTTCGATATGGCGAATAATAGTATGAATCGTACATGCCGTGTCTGTATCCACGCCAGTAGGAACTGTATCGCCCCCCGTAATACCAGGGATCATAGTATCCGTATGAATAAGGGCTGTACCAGGGATCATAATGCCAGGGATTATGATGATAGGCGCCGAATCCGTAACCAAACCCGACAGACATATAACTACCGTAAGGGCTAAAGCCAAAAGACCAGTCCCAGGGGCTGTAATAAAACGGATCATAGTAGCTCATGCCTACATATGGTCTGTGAAATCGATTTATCCTGGATGAATAGGGATAATATTCGTTTATGATAACGACTTCTTCTTCATCTTTGAAATCCTCATCATAATACTCATACTCATCATCATAGTATTCTTCTTCCTGTCCGTTATCATATGCTGAGACATTTTCGTCTGCATATGACTCCTTGGCAGGGGTGGATTTTTTAATTGTTTTCTTTACAACAACCTTTTCACCCGGTGTATAATAAATGGGATCATAGGCCGGGGTTGTAACAAGTGTTGTTGTACATCCGCCAACAACCAAGGATAATAATAATAATATTAAAACTAAATTTCTCATAATATATCCTCCTAAACTTTAGTATTTATATAATAGATTTTTTGGTGTTTCATTACTAAAAATATGCAAAAATCATACCGTAATTAATATTTTTTAGAAAAATTATCTCTCTGTAAGTCAGTATATTAATATAAAAATGGTGATAAATTACCATTTTTCGTAATAAATTGGTACAATTTTAGTATATACATCTGGTTTATACCTACTTAAAAATAATCACCAGTGTCCGGTTAATATTGGACAGATTCCTCGTTTCACCCGGAATGACTGACTTTTGATAGTTTTTGCTATTTGGAGGGGGTTGGTTTGCGGCTCTGCCGCAAACCAACCCCCTCCAAATAGCTATTTTAACAGTATCACCTTGTCATTCTGATACGCCCGCTGGCGGAGAAGAATCTGTATGTAGTTTAAATTTTTTATCGGACAGAAGTGAAAAATAATATAAAAAAAAATACTGAAACATCAAAATAATTACTCCCAAAAAATGAGGATGTATTATTTTATTAAGTTGCAATAATTTCTTACTTTTCGCCCACATTTTGTATTCATATCCTGACTTACGAATCTTTATATTAAAACGTAATAATAAAAAATAATTATCAATAATGGCAAAAGGATTAACAAAAAGAAGTGAAGATTATTCGCAGTGGTACAACGAACTGGTAGTGAAAGCCGATCTCGCTGAGAATTCAGCAGTTCGGGGGTGTATGGTCATCAAACCTTATGGGTACGCAATTTGGGAGAAGATGAGAGATGCGCTTGATAAAATGTTTAAGGACACAGGACATTATAATGCCTATTTTCCGCTTTTTATCCCAAAATCTTTTTTCACCAGGGAAGCCAGCCATGTAGAAGGATTTGCTAAAGAATGTGCAGTAGTGACACACTATCGCCTGAAAAATGACCCTGAAGGAAAAGATATTATTGTTGATGAGAATGCAAAACTTGAGGAGGAACTGGTTGTCAGGCCAACGTCGGAAACGATTATATGGAATACGTATAAAAACTGGATACAATCTTACCGTGATCTGCCTATCCTTTGCAACCAGTGGGCTAATGTGGTGCGATGGGAGATGCGCACACGGGTTTTTCTCAGAACAGCCGAATTTCTTTGGCAGGAAGGCCATACTGCTCATGCTACAAAGGGAGAAGCCATTGAGGAGACTTTAAAAATGCTTGAGGTTTACAGGAAATTTGCAGAGGAATTTATGGCGCTGCCTGTGATAAAAGGCCTGAAAACCGAGAATGAAAGGTTTGCCGGCGCGCTTGACACCTATTGTATTGAAGCGCTCATGCAGGACGGAAAAGCATTACAATCAGGGACATCACATTTTCTCGGACAGAATTTTGCTAAAGCATTTGATGTGCAGTTCACCAATCAGGATGGGAAGCTTGATTATGTCTGGGCAAGCTCGTGGGGTGTATCAACCAGGTTAATGGGAGCGCTTGTCATGGCACACTCAGATGACAAAGGGCTTGTTTTGCCGCCTAAACTGGCGCCTTTCCAGGTAGCAATAGTGCCGATTTATAAAAACAAGGAGGAATACAAAGAAGTTTGTGACGCCGCACACAGTATAAAAGAACAGTTGCAGGAACACGATATAAGCGTAAAAGTTGATGACCGTGATACCCATAAACCAGGGTGGAAATTTGCCGAATATGAACTGAAAGGTTTCCCTGTCAGGATAGCCATTGGTCCGCGTGACCTGAAAAATAAAACACTCGAGGTAGCACGCAGGGATACAATGGAGAAAAACATCGTTTCGCATGATAAAGTTGTTGAGTATATTAAAGGACTACTTGCAGATATTCAAGCGGGTATCTATAACAAAGCGCTGAAATTCAGGCAGCAAAATACATATAAGGTGGATTCCTGGGATGAATTCAAAGATATTATTGAAAACAAAGGCGGATTTGTCTCAGCCCACTGGGACGGGAGTGGTGAAACTGAAGATAAAATTAAGGAACTGACCAAAGCAACTATCAGGTGTTTGCCAACAGACGGGCAGGAAGAAGCCGGAAAATGTATTCTGACTGGTAAACCATCGAAAATGCGGGTACTTTTTGCCAGAGCCTATTAAAAATCTCCCTGAATAGAAAAAACCGGATATTGGTATGTATAATATCCGGTTTTTTTCGAAATATATATTGCGCACTAAAAAATCTTTATTCCTTTCATAAGAGCAATAGAACCAACAACAACAAATATCAGGACAATAACCCAGTTTGACAATGGTACCGTAACTGAAGGTGAACCGGCAGTGTAAAAGGAGAAGGTGGCATTATTAATACATACCATATTATCACTAACAGTTACCCTGTCCTGTGACACCGGAGTCCAGTTTGTACCGTCATCAGATGTATAAACTGTTAAATTATCAGTGTTTACACCATTTGTATTTGCAGGGTCAAAATAAAAACAAAACTTATCTGCAGGCTGGTTTTCAACTGAGACATCATACACAAACGGGAAAAGGTTTCCTATATCCGGCATTGAGCCAAATTCTTCGAAATTAGTGATCAAACTAGCAGTAACCTGACCAAGATTCCCATTATGTTCGAATAAGATGCCGTAGGGATTGGGGATACCGTTATTAATGACATCAGTAAGAGATTTGAGTTCTATGTTGTCAAGAACAATTTTATTTCCGTTTTCATCCGGATCGTAAATTGAAATATCAAGTGTGCCATCCTGGTCTCCGGTTGGATAGTTAATTGGTATAATCTGTTGTGTCCAGTCTGTTTGCGGAAAATCTCCGCCACTCAATGACTTCTGAAGCAAAGAAACTTCATTTGTGCCAATAGTATATGAGACAGAAATATCACCTGTTCCACAGTCTTTGTAAATCCAAAATGATAGCTGCCCCGGGTTCATTATCCCTGTTCCATACCGGGCAGTATAAGTAACGGCACTTCCGGTTCCGCCATAATCTTCTGTCATCAAGGCAAGGCCGGCAGTTCCCTGATAATGATAAGATTGTGTAATATATTCATAACCACTGCCATTTCCCTGTTTGAATAATGACCAATTATCATTACCTGACTCAAAGTCTTCAAAAAAATTATCAACAGGATCAACAGCTGGTGGTGATGCAGATAAAAATGAGCAAATCAATGCTCCGAGAAAAGAAAATAAGATTTTTTTCATAATGATAAATTTTTAAGTTAATTTTCTCCCCAAATTTACAAAAAAACTTTTTAATATTATGCAACTTTAATCTTATATATTTATGAATTTTAGACAATTCTTCTCATATGCCTTAAAATACAAGCATCTGGTGTTTATTTTATTTGTGAGTATATTTATAATGATTACTTATCATTACTCACTGAGATGCGGTTTAACAAACTGGGATGATCATGTGTATACAACGGCAAACAAGCATATCAGGGAGATATCCTGGGATAACATTTCATATGTTTTTACACATGTTACACCTTATAAGCAATACCTTCCGCTTGTTAATGTGTCCTTTATGATTGATTATCAAATTGACGGGAATAATCCGATAGTTTACCATTTCATTAATGTTCTATTTCATAT
>CAZVTW010000242.1:0-8713 GCA_964629805.1 uncultured Bacteroidales bacterium
ATAATTAATTAATTTCATAAAGTTAATTTTTAATATTAAGAGAATAATCTATGGCTCCTTTCAATTCGTCATAGTTCACCTCCTGTACTTTACTGTCCGTATCTATTGCCAAACTTGCAGCCGCACCCGCGGCCCCGGCCATCATCATAAAAACAGGTTCCATACGTATGGAACCGTATGCTGAATGGGAAGCTGACATACACACAGGCACCAACAGGTTGGTACATTCTTCTTTTTTGGGAACAATAGACTTGTATGATATGGGATACGGAACAGACATCCATTTATTAAAATCACCCTCGTTCTTAACCATACCATCTATAACAATACGCTGTGTATTATGTGAATCCATACCGTATGAGCCAATTGCTATGCCGTCTTTTACAATTGTATCTCCCAATACATTATGTTCGGTCATTACATACTCACCAATCATTCTCCTGGCCTCTCTTACATACAACTGAAAAGGCCAGCCTCCATTATCTGTAAATTCATCCTTGCAATAGCCATATGCTAACATCTCATTGCGTATTTCTTCCGGAATTCTTTCGCTGTGTCCAATATAATAATACAGCCCTTTTTGATAATCCTCATGGGCCTTTTTGATTTTTTCCCTGGTGGCATAATCCGCTTCCGGGTAATCCCGGTTTGCTCCAATAAAATCAGTTGACAACCCTCCGTAATTGTTACAATCTGTTTTACCATTGGGCAGCGGGCTTATAATAAGTAAAACATGAACATCTTTGCGCCACGGTGGAACTGATAAATTGGTCCAGGGCTTTTTTTCACCAATACGGGCCAATAGTTCATAATTTGCCGGGTCGTAATTATCAGGTTTCGTAATTGGAATTTTATTAGAATCCACGTCCGTCAAACACACCCTGAAATTATATGCCTGAATGCCTTTATCGCGTGTTCCTTTTTCCAGCACCTGTCCGTCTTCTTTAATTCCTTTAACATACCCGCTGGTGCTATCGCCAGGAATTACATAAGGATCAACCCCTTCGGGAAATTGATGCATGGTACGGCAAATACGGAATCCGTTATACGTTTCGTTATAAACAGAATTGTCTTCTCTGCCAATAGTGTATGACACCCTGGCTCGTGCCATCAAATCGCCTTCGTAGGTGCAATCAATAAATACTTTCGCTTTTATTGTTTTATTCGTGGTTGGTTCTGGCTTAATCGAGTTTTCAACAATGATTTCCATGATTTTACCTTTATTCTTTTTTGCTTCAACTACACGATGATAAAGGAGCGTATCAAACCCTGCTTCTGAAACGAGTTTATTGAATTCATTTTCTGCCACATGAGGCTCAAATAGTGGCTTTATCAATCCCACAGAATCTTCTTTGCCATAATGGCTTAGAACCCTTTTGTAATATTCTATAGTAAAACCTGTTAAAGCATCCCTTTCTCCAATATCTGTCCAGCCAAGCCCGGAGGCAGTCATGCCCCCAAGGTGCTTTGCAGATTCGACCAACAGTACCGTTTTCCCCATTTTTGCTGCTTTGTATGCAGCTATTACGCCTGCTGAAGTTCCGCCATATACACAAACATCATATTGTTTTGTTTCCTGTGCCCTGAATGCAGAAAAGATTAAGCAGGAAGAGATAATTAATAATACGAATTTGATATTTTTCATGTGTTTAAATTTTGTCCGCAAAATTTTTTAACCGCGAATTTCACCCCGTGAAATTGTTTTAATCCTTAAAGTTATTTCACGGGGTAAACGAATTAATTAACTTTCAGTTAATTTTATAATCATTTTCGTGTCCCGAAATCTTCGAATTCGAGGATACCCGACCCAAAGTCGGTATGTCCCGGGATATATAATATCAGGAATACCCGACCAAAGGTATGTATTTCATAATTAAATCAGTCATTGACTGTTTCAATACGTACAAAAATACAATATAGATTTGAAACGAGTGTATAAAAAAGCGACAGGTATATAAAAATGCGCGACAGTATCGTAAAATCATATATTTTTTGTCGTCATTTTATATGAGTGAGTCCACTCCGGGAAGTCTTTACAACGCTGCCGGGTGCAAGCACGCCGGAAGGTTTAGCGCTCAAACCCAAAAAGGTTATAAAAATGTTAATCTATTCCGGCTTGTCCGGTTTAGAGTGGTCTCATCCATTTATATAGCAGACTATTTTTTTATAAAATCTGTCGGGGAAATTCCAAACTGCTTTTTGAAGACAGTGGCAAAATAATTTGGGTATTTAAATCCAAATGCATAAGCAACCTCAGAAATTGATAAGTTATTATCTCCTGATAAAACTGCTGCGGCTTTGTTTAACCGGTATGTTTTGATATAATCAGCAGGTTTTTGTTCCATAAGGCTTTTAAATTTACGCTGAACCTGCCTGACTGTCATGTTAAGTTTTGATGCTAAAGCAACGACGCCAAACTCGGGATCCTCAATGTTTTCACTAATTACTTTGTTGAGTTTCTCAATAAATTTCATATCTGAATGATTACCTGTCGGAGTAGTAAAGAATATATTATTTTTCTCAGCATATTTCCTTTTTATTAATTCTCTGTTTTTCATTAAGTTATACACTTGCTTCTTTAATTCTTCCTCCCTGAATGGTTTGTTCATATATGCATCAGCTCCTGTATCTATGCCTGTAAGTTTTGATTCAAAATCAGCACGTGCGGTGAGTAAGATGATGGGTATATGGCAGGTTAATTCATGGTTTTTGCATTTCGTGCAAAATTCGAATCCATCCATATTTGGCATCATTACATCCGAAATGATCATATCAGGAATACTTTCAACAGCCTTTTGCAGTCCCTCCCTGCCATTTTGAGCTTCCAGTGTCAAAAAATCATCATAAAAAAAACCAGCTATTAATTTACGTAAATCGTAGTTATCTTCAACGATTAACATTACCTTTTGATGATCCTGATGCATGATTTTAGTCTGTTTATTGGTAACATCATCATCTTCCGGCACAGAATTGTCCAATCCAGCCATTTCAGTGTAACCAGCTTTTGTATGCACATGCTCTAAATTATCCTGTTCTTTTACCCGGTGAACGGGAAAAACTAAGCGAAATGTTGTTTTATTATTTGGTTCACTGTTTACATATACATGCCCTCCCAACAACTCAACATACTCTTTTACCATTGATAAACCAATGCCTGTCCCATCGGATATTTTATTTGTGTTTTGAGGAATTTGAAAAAAACGGTCAAATATTTTATCCAGGAATTCAGCCGGTATTCCTTTGCCCGTATTCGTAACTTCTAACTGAAACAAATATTGAAATTCGTGCCGGACATCATCCTGAAGCTGAATATCCTCCAAATTATTTTGAAATTCAGAAATATGAACTTTGACAATAATTTCTCCATTTATGTTTGTATTCTTGCATGCATTGGATATTACATTATATGTTACTTTCTCAATTATATCAACATCAGTTTGAGCAATACATTTATCCCTGTTACTTTCAAACAGATAGTTAATGTTTTTTTTATCTGCAAAGGGAATAAAAACCGTAAATATACTTTTAATAAGCTCTATAAGTTCAACAGTATTCAGATGAATCTTTTTCTCATCAAGGGTTAATTTTCTGTAGTCAATAAGTTGATTAGCGAGTCTTTGAAGCCGGTTTGTATTGGTTTTTATAAGCTTTAGATTTTTGGTTACTGTGTCTGGCAGGTCCGGTTGTGATAATAATGAATCAACCGGAATAGAGATTAAAGAAAGAGGAGTCCTGAATTCATGGGAAATATTCGTAAAGAAGTTCAGTTTTTGTTCTTCATTATGTTTTTGAATTTCAGCTTTTTCTTTGTTAAGCCTTGCTTCCTCCCTTGACATTCGCACTGTTTCGAACATACGTTTCCTTCGGTTTCGAATTGTTACTCCAAAAATAATAAGTATCCCAAAAAAAATTATGTACACCACATACATCCACCAGGAGGCCCACCATGGATTTAAAATCCTGATTATACAGCTATCACCTTTGGTATTCCATACATTATTGTTGTTCGAAGCAATAACTTTAAAGGTATATTTCCCTGGTTTAAGGTTATTGTAGATTATTTCTCTCTTATTATGTCCCAAATGTGTCCATTGATTATCCAAACCTTCCATTATATAAGCAAATTTATTTTTTTGAGGTGCTGTATAATCCAGTGCTGTAAATTTAATTTTAATATTTCTGTCAGAATACCTGAATATTTTACTGCTATTAACAATTTCTTTGCTATACTCGTCCGTCAATGATTTAACACCGGTGATATAAACAGGCGGAGGTGCAGAGTTTCTGTAAATGCTGTCAGGACTAAATGCGTAATAACCCGAAAAAGCACCTCCCACATGTAGCTTTTTTGCAGGAGAGACTTTCAAAAAACTACCGCTTACATGTAATCCATCTGATATGGTATAATTATTAAAAGATGAAAGTTGCCTGTCGGTAATTGACAATCCGGAAGGAGTCAGTATTCCTATTTGGCCGTCATCAAGAACAACGATTTCATATATATTATTATTAATCAGGCCATCCTGTTCAAAGAACCACTCAAATCTGCCTGTTGTATCATTAAATTTATTTAAGCCATTGGCAGTTGCAATCCACAAAATATTGTTTGAGTCAGGACAAATACTATAAACAAAATCATCGCTTAAACCTTTTTCCTGATTTTCGGATTTTTCATAACGTGTAAATGTCCGGTTTTTTGAATTATATTTCGATATCCCTTCATTTGTTGCCAACCAAATATTTCCCTTGCTGTCTTCAGCTATTTTGTGGACACTAAAATCAACCAGTCCGTCTTTTCCTCCCATTTTGATTATTTTACCTTCCTTCCTCAGGTATTTGTTAAGGCCTTCCATAGTAGCAATCCAGACATCGCACCGGCTATCCTTAAAAAGTAATGATACCTCATTATGCCATAAATTGTTTGACTTTGTGTTAAGTGTATTCCAACTGTTTGTTTGCGTATTAAATACAGCAATACCTTTGCCTGTACCTAACCAGATTTCTTTTTTATCGGGTATCAGAATATCAAAAATCATGTTGTCAGGAAGTCCCGAATTACTTCTTGTATATTTCTGAATCAGCTTATTGTTCCGGTCATATTTAAGCAAACCTTTGTTGAACAAACTAAGCCACTTGTCACCCTTTTTATCAAAAGCCAAAGAGTAAACATAGTTTGTATTATCTAAAGGATTTCCAATACTTACATAATAGCGGATAAAAGGTTTGGCATTCTGCTTATATATATTAACACCCGAATAACCAAATGCAAGCCACGTGGTATTCCTGTCATCACAGTAGATATCAAGTATATATCCCGGGGAACGGCTTTGGGGTTCATCTTTTTTATTTTTGAATACTTGTCTGATCTTAAAATCCGGATCACATAAGAATAATTCATATCCTTTAGATATCCAATAATTTCCTTTGTTGTCAGATGATATTTTAAATATCTTCCGGGGTTTTTCTTCTGAAAGATAAATGTTCTTTTCTTTTTTGCTTTGAATATCGTATGCTATTAAGCCCTTACTGCTTGTTCCAATGAGCAATTTATCATCAAAAGAAAGATGAAGTTCAGTGACAATATCATTTTGTACCAACTCAGACCTGACATGAAATGCCTGGTTATTGGTCAAGTCATATTTATATACACCATTTTTGAATGTACCTATCCACAAATGCCGTTTTTCTTTATCCAGGGCAATACTTACTGCTGAGTAAAGCTCGTATGTGCTTAATCTAATCCTGTTGGATTTTAACATGTTATTTTGGTGTACAGAAATGAAAGCGCCCTGATTTGTTGCTATAATAATTTTACTGTCAAATAAAGCTAATTTTTTTATTTTTAAATTGTTAATTGTATCTCTGCCAACAATTACCGGACATTCCCTTATAAGACCTGTGCGATAGTTATAATAACAAATGCCATTTGATGTAGCAATCCAGATATTTCCTTTATTATCTTCCGAGATATCGGTAATTTTATTATTGGGAAGACCTAATTTCTTTCCTGGCACATGTTTCCATACATCAAATTCATATGCATTGTATCTGTTAAGTCCGTTTTGGGTACCGAACCACATAAATCCCCTGCTGTCTTTATAAATACATATCACTAAATTGGAGGATAAACCATCCTCCCTGGTCAATTTTTCAAATTCTGTGCGGACAGGCTGGCCAAAAGAACATGAAACACCCGGTAGGGTCAGAAGTAAACCTGCTATGACATAAGAGAAAAACTTCATTTGATAAAAATATGCGGTATTTAATGCAAATTATTCTATTTCTTTTTGCTCACAAAACTACTTACTGTTTAACTTATCCCTGATGATACTATAAAACTGCGGATCAACCTGAACTCCAAGCTGTGAAGCTTTTTTAGCATCCCTGAGAGCCTGTTGGTAGTGACCTGTAAAAAAATATGCTTTAGCACGGTTATAATATGAATCACCGTGCTCCGGGTTTAATTTAAGGTAATTGTTGAGGGGTGCAATCACCTGGTTATACTTTTTATTGATAAAATATATTTGCGCCAGGTAAAAATACCCTTCACCTGAACCTGGCTTGATCCGGATATATTTATGGAAATCCTGAATTGCCCTTTCATATTTTTCAAGTTGTTTAAATGTCTGCCCCCTGTTTAGGAACAAAGCCGGTGAATGACCGCCTTTTTCATATGCTTTATTGAATTGAAGAATAGCTTCCTCATGATTATTCTGTTCCATCAACAAAATGCCTTTGTTTATGTATGGCCTGCTGTCACCGGGTTTTAGCTGAATTGCCTTATTCATGTCTTCCAATGCCTTATCTGTTTCACCAATGGTTTTAAAGAGATTTCCCCTGTTGTTATATGCATTTGCATAGTCAGGATTCAGACTGATTGATCGATTGTAATCTTTCAGTGCTGCTTCATATTGTTTAAGATTGAAATATGCAATTCCTCTGCTATTATACCCCTCATAACCAGGTTTTTGTTTTAATCCGGCATTATAATCAGCAATGGATTTGCTATATTGACCCCGTTTAACCAGTTCATCTGCACGACAAAGGTATGCCCTGGGATTATATGAAGTTGATTCGACAGCATTGTCCCATAAAGTAAGTTCATTTTTCCAGACAGGAACCCTGACACTGTAACTGTAAATAAATAATGCCAGGAGGATGATACCAGCAAGAATCCTGACACTTTTTCTTTTTTGATTGATCTTAACAAGGTACCCAATAGCAAGTGCAATTCCGGTTATTGACAGGTAAATAAAACGATCTGCAACATTAGACCACGCCTGGTAAGCATGATTGACAAGACCTGAAACCGGCAGGTATGACACAACAAAAATAAGGAAAGCAACCAAAAAAACGGGATGCTTTTTCCGATAATATAAAGCCGTCAAACATATTATCAGGGGAATAATACCTTCAACGTAAAACCACCATTGTCTGATCAGAAATTCTGTTGTCCGCCCATAAGAAGTTGCCAGGTTTACTGGAACAATAATTTTATAAAGATAGAAATTAATGGTGTCCAGCCAAACCAGCGGTCTTACCCATAGTGGTGAAAAAACAGTTTGTTGTTCTTCTCCGGGCTGAATAACCAAAGTCATAACAGCCACCGGGATAATAACCAGAAAATATGGAATACTTCTTTTTAAAGTTTTTTTCAGGGGAACCTTTCTGATGTAGATATCAAATATGATGATGAGAACAGGCAGAATCATGGCCGAAGGCTTAGACAAGACCGAAAGGATAAGTAATATTATTTTATAAAATTCAGTGAGAGGTATTTTCCCGGGTTTTTTCGGAGAGATTTTAAAATGCAGCAGTAACATGCCCAAACCAAAACCGGCGCTTAACAAACCCCTGAGTTCAGATACCCAGACAACGGATTCAACCTGTATCGGGTGCATAATAAATATCAAAGCGCCTATAAATGCTGCTGTGCGATGTTTTAATAATGTTTTCAGCAGAAAAAACACCAGTATGCCATTTAGTGCGTGAATGAAAATATTAAAAAAATGATATACAGCAGGGTTGAATAATTGTTGACCATTGTCTGTGAATAATGTTCCTAATGGCTGAAGCAGGGCCCATATGGTGTATGTAACAGGAATATACAACCTCCAGTATGGCTGACTCCATATTTCAATGATGTTATTAAAACTTATATCCCTTAAATATGGATTCTTGTGTAAATGAAAAGTATCATCACGCACCAATTCAAATGAAATGCTTTGACCGTAAAGTAAAAATGTACAGGAGATAATGATTAGAATAAGAAGGAATTCCTGTTTTTGATACCATTTATATTTTCGTTTGATTCGTTTTTTCATGATTCTCCGTCTGTTGTATTATACCTGCTCATTATTTCTCAATTTTCATGAAAAGGGTTTGATGTTATCCGGGTAATGCATAAAAATAAAAAAAAATTAAAACATCATTGTAATCACATCATTTTTTATTTTCAAAAAAGGCATTTTCCATTTTTGTATACTAGTACTCTGTCCCAAAAGTTTTGTATAGGTTATTGACAATTTCTGATTATAAATATAAATGACACACAAATTGCTATTTAAATGTTGATAATACCGATCCGCTATCAATGAGCTTAATACATTTCACTTCGTTCATTTATTATGATTGATAGTCGGTCGGCATTAACTCAACCAAGCCATCAAGTGAATATTCATTAACTTGATGGTGGTTTCGTATAAGTATATGT
>CAZVTW010000243.1:0-8639 GCA_964629805.1 uncultured Bacteroidales bacterium
AGGGTAAACCCCGTGAAATTGTTTTAATCGTTAAAGTTATTTCACAGGGTAAACCATGTGAAATTGTTTTAATCGTTAAAGTTATTTCACAGGGTAAACCCCGTGAAATTGTTTTAATCGTTAAAGTTATTTCACGGGGTAAACGAATTTCACCCCGTGAAATAATTATCTCGCATTTAGTTATTTAACGGGGTAAACGAATTAATTAACTTTCAGTTCATTTTTTAATCATTTTCGTACCTGACTGTGGCAGACAGGTGTGTACCACAGGCTTTCAAGACTGTGAGCTTACCTACAGGCTGGAAAGCCTGTGGTTCATGAGTGTTTCATTAATTATTTTTCAGACAATGATAATTTCATTGGTACCCGGCAAGTCCCTGAAAGTTTTAATCTTTCCGGCATTAATAAAATTTTATTGTTCGAAAAAAATAACAATATCGTTAAGTGAGATTTAAAAGTCACTAAAAAAAAAATGAAAAGAAAAATTGAATTACTCAAATAATCTATAAAAGTACTGAACATGGCAAAAATCAGGGTTACAAAATTATTTGATTTTGAGATGGCTCATGCATTACATAATTATGACGGATTATGCAAAAATATACACGGCCATTCATATAAACTTGAAGTTACTTTAATAGGCGAACCAATCAATGATATCAAAAATCCGAAAAATGGTATGGTCATTGATTTCGGCGATCTTAAGAAAACAGTGAATCGTTTTATTGTGTACAGGTTTGACCATTCAGTTGTGTTATCTGAAAACACCCCACAAGAAGATATTCGAAGAATCCAGTCATTATTTGACCGTATTGAGATAGTTGATTATCAACCGACATGTGAAAATCTTCTTTTTCATTTTGTTGAGATACTCAAGAAACACTTACCTCCAAATGCCAGATTATTCAGTATGAAACTACATGAAACAGCGACATCTTTTGCCGAATGGTACGAAAGTGATAATTAAATCATAATGAATCATAATCTTTGTTGGATTGATAAATTTTTTTAAAGTTATATATTTATATTTGTTTTAATAATTTCAAAAACATTTCTAATGGCAACCTCAAAAACACTTTTTTTATTAGATGCCTATGCCCTGATTTTCAGAGCATATTATGCATTTATCAATAATCCGGTTAAAAATTCGAAAGGAATGAATACTTCCCCAATGCTGGGATTTACAAATTCATTGAATGAAATCCTAAAAAAACAGGACCCGTCGCATATTGCTGTCGCCTTTGATTTTCCGGGACCAACATTTCGTACGGATATTTACAGCGAATACAAGACCAACCGACCTCCTACTCCAGAAGATATTAAAAAAGCTGTTCCGTATATTAAAAATATAATTCGGGGATTTAATATTCCCATATATGAAATTGAAGGATATGAAGCGGATGATATTATCGGCGCACTCGCAAAAAAAGCAGAAAACAAAGGCTATAAAGTGTATATGATGACCTCTGATAAAGATTATTGCCAGCTCGTAACTGAAAATATTTCCTTATATAAACCCAAACGCTCTGGTAATGAAGTTGAAATTTGGGGTGTAGAGGAGGTTCAAAAGAAATTCCTGGTTGATACTCCACTTCAGGTCATAGATGTATTGTCGCTCTGGGGTGATAGTGTTGATAATGTACCGGGGATTCCCGGAATCGGAGAAAAATCTTCGAAAACATTAATTAATACATATAAAAGCATTGAAAACCTGATAGAACATGTTGATGAACTCAAACCAAAACAGCGTGAAAATATTCTTGCTAATATTGATCAACTCAAAATTTCAAAACAACTGATTACTATCCACCTTGAAACTCCTGTAGAATTTAATGAAAAAGAATTACGCAGAAAAGAACCAAATATTGATCAGCTCAAAACAATATTCAGTGAACTTGAATTTAAAAATTTGAGTGAAAGAATATTGAATACCAATATCGATAAAAAAATACCCAAACAGGGTACGCTGTTTGGTCATAATACAGAAGCAGACAACTCACAGGAAATACAGCAAAAAATAGCTGATATTAAAACAACTAAACATGATTATAAGTTAACCAGTGAAACAACAGAAATTACTGCTCTTGTAGAACTACTGCTGAGGCAAAAAGAGTTTTGTTTTGACACAGAAACAACCGGCCTTGATGCCCATCGGTCAGAGCTTGTAGGTATTTCATTTTCATACAGACCACATGAAGCCTTTTATATTCCGATATCAAAAAAACCAGAAGAGAGACAGCAATTACTTGAATTACTGAAACCTGTGTTTTATGATAAGAAAATAACCAAAACAGGCCAGAATATAAAATATGATCTATTAATATTGCAATGGGCAGGATTACATGTTGAAGGACCATTTTTTGATACCATGATAGCCCATTATTTGCTTTTCCCCGGTCAAAAACACAACATGGATTTCCTGGCTGAAAAATATCTGAATTACAGACCAGTTTCTATAGAAACACTGATAGGAAAAAAAGGGAAAGGTCAGCTCAGTATGCGACATGTCAACCTTGACAAAATAAAAGAATATGCCGGGGAGGATGCAGATATTACCTTGCAGTTAAAACATATTTTGGAAAAAGAATTAGAAAAAAATAACCTGAAAGAACTTTTTTATGATATAGAGATGCCGCTTGTTCCGGTACTTGCACAAATGGAATATGACGGGGTGTATATTAACAGGGAGAATTTGCATCATTTTGCCGAGGAATTACGGAATGAAATATCAAAGATAAAAGACAGAATTATTAAGATGGCCGGAATTGATTTCAATATCGGCAGCCCAAAACAACTCGGAGAAGTCCTTTTTGATCGACTAAAAATTGTCAAAAATCCGAAATTGACTAAAACAAAACAATATTCGACCAGTGAGCAGGACCTCATAAAACTGGCTGATAAACATGAAATTGTACAGCAAATACTGGATTACCGCTCACTCATAAAATTATTGA
This sequence comes from uncultured Bacteroidales bacterium, assembly GCA_964629805.1. Classification (GTDB taxonomy): domain Bacteria; phylum Bacteroidota; class Bacteroidia; order Bacteroidales; family CAZVTW01; genus CAZVTW01. The sequence goes on from CAZVTW010000243.1 coordinate 2,955, forward strand.
CCACATACGTTGAATCACTTCCTAAGCTGATACATCCGAAAACCGGCAAAATTCATACTTCTTACAACCAGACCATAACAACAACAGGAAGGCTCAGTTCAAATAATCCGAATCTGCAAAATATCCCAATACGAACAAAGCAGGGACAAAAGATACGAGCAGCTTTTGTGCCATCAGAAAATAATAATGTCATCCTGTCTGCCGACTATTCGCAGATTGAACTTAGACTGATGGCACATCTTAGCAATGACAGTGAAATGATCAATGATTTTCTGAAAGGAGAGGATATCCACAGGGCAACAGCAGCTAAAATATTTTCCGTGGAACAATTGCAGGTCACAAAAGAAATGCGTTCGCAGGCTAAATCGGCGAATTTTGGGATCATCTACGGAATATCAGCATTCGGGCTTGCGCAGAATATTAACATTTCGAGGCAGGAGGCTAAAAGTTTAATTGTTAATTACTTTAAAACATATCCGGGTGTAAAAATTTTTATGGATGAATGTATTAAAAATGCCAGGAAAAACGGTTATGTCCGTACGATTAAAAACAGAATACGTTATCTGGAGGATATCAATTCAAAGAATCCAACTGTTCGTGGCATGGCTGAAAGAAACGCCATAAATACACCTATCCAGGGGTCTGCTGCTGATATCATAAAAATTGCTATGAATAATATTGCAGCCAAAATAAAGAAAGACAATTATGCAGCCAAAATGATACTCCAGGTGCATGATGAACTTGTATTTGACTGTCCTATATCAGAAGTGGAAAAACTCTCGCAAATGGTTAAACACGAAATGGAGCATGTTATTAAGCTACAAGTACCGTTAATTGTAGAAACAGGTACAGGAGCTAACTGGCTTGAAGCACATTAGAAAATACAATAATGTGAGTATTACCATTGATGAAAAAAGGAAGTAACCGGAACATTGAAAAAGTAAAAAAAAAGGGTTATTTATTTATTCATCCGGGTAAATGATACCGTTATCATCCGGATAAATGACATCTTCATTATCCTCTGGGGGTGCATCATCAGATGAGGGCAGGAAAATAAATTCCTCATATTCATCAAAGTAATCCTCATCACCTTCCTCACCATCTTCAGAGGACGGCCTTTGTGGTTCCGGTGAGGCTTCTCTTTCTTCAAAGACAAGAGTTTTTGGGAATAGATGAGAAACAGGACTACTCTCTTTTAAATATTTTGCAATTTCATGCCAGAAAAAATATACTTTAACATATCGCTCATTAATCTCATAGGGATTAAAATAAAACCCCAGCCCAAACTTATCAACATAAATGTTATTATTATATTTGAGGAATTCCCTGTCAAATCCTTCCTGGATAAGTTCTGCCTCAGAATCAGCGCTTAACCAGGCTTTAATTTTTTCAACATAGAGGTCAGCCATCAATTCCTTAAAATTGGGATAGAAGAAAACATCTCTTGGTCGAATTTGCTTACCAGTTGTCATATCAATAACAAAATAAGAAAATCCTTCAGTAACAGCTTCTCCTCCGGCTTGCTCCAGTGAATCTTTAGAAAGGGTTAAGATATTATCTTCGTTGAAATATACACTTGTATTAAATTTTGTTTCCCTGTTGTACATGTATAGAAAATCTTCATGGAGCATCTTGGCTTTTTTAGCCATATTAAACTGTCTCTCAACAATATTCCTGTATTCAATAAATAATTGTTTTCTTTTAAATTCCAGTAACTGCCGGGGATCAGTTCCTGCCGAAAACGGACCAAAGATGTATTTTGTCAGCGTTGGCAACATGTTATCAAGTGCCTCCTGGTTATCATGGTTTGCCGGATGCAAATAATTAAAATTAACCTTAATAAAAGGATTTTCCTGATCATCACCGATGTGATAGATGCTTGTATCCGTATAATTCATAAATTGGACGCTGTTTTCATAATTTTCCTGGAGGGCAAAAGTATATTCCTTGTTCTCATTCACATCTTTCCAATTACCAATGATGGTCTTTTCGCTGGAGAAAGAACCTTTAAAAATACCAATAAGATAAAACTTCGGATCATATTGATGTAATTCGAATTTGCCATCGGGATTGTATTTTCCGGTAAGGGTGTAAAAAACATTTTCTTTGGTACTATAAAAAGAACCTGAAATATCATCTGCTTCTTTTCTCATATTAAGCGTGATATGATATTCAAGTTTTTTTCCATTATCTGCAATTCGTACTGCTTTTCCCTTAAAATGTTTATAAAAATTTGATTTGTGAATATAAACATTTTGTCCTACAGAATTAAAGTACAAAAATATTACAGCAATCAATATTGTTATGAGCCTTTTCATAATATCCTGTGTAATTTTTTTGGGAATATTAAAATTTCCAGTAAAAACAACGTTTAATTTCGGACTTTAAATATAATAAAAAATCATTTTAGTTGTTTACGTAAATTTTATCTATTTGTTCTATAAAAACGAAAATATTCCTTTACATGATACACCAGATTTTATAAAACAAATGGTAATTCCTTTATCAACCTATATTTATTCGCTGGTCCAACATAAATGCATGCCCTAAAACAAAGGTCCTGATGTAAAGGAATCACCGAATTTGTTTTACCACCAAAATGAATCTATTATTAAATACTATTCGCTATTATTTTTTACAATAATTAAACCAAAAATGCAATTATGCAAAAAAATCCGCTTTCGTTTTGTAAAGATAGAAGATTGTAAGTGAATTATAAAAAAAGTTAAAGTCAAAAAAATCTGGGATGGGAGGATTTGAATGTTTAGTGTTTTTGGAAAAAATCTCTTACAATTTACATAACCCGCAAGATTTGATTATACCTGAATGAATCGCGAAGTACGACAATACTTGTATCGACTTCATTATCGTTTTCAAGAGCCTCCTGCACCCGTCCTTTCTGATAAAAAAATCTGCTTACTATCTCCTCTTCAAGTAGTTCCTCGATTTCTTCTCTGAATAAATATAAGTCCTTGTTTTTATCATGTTGGAGTTTTCGGGCCAATTCATCAAATTCCTCTTTGGCAAGATTATAATATTTTTCCTTTTTTGCTACCTTCACCAATTCCTGAAACATTTTTTCTCTCCTTGTCTCATAGTCAAAATCAAAATGTTCAAGATAATCAACAAAATGAGTAAACACGGTATCAGGTAATTCGTATTTATCAGGTTTTGAAATATTCGGAAAATCAATGATATAGTGAGTGACAAAATTAAAAATGCAATTTTCCTTCATCAATTCTTTAACAATAAATCCGGGATCATCCTCCTCCATCTTAATATCAGGTATAATTCCTCCTCCGTCATATACTTTTCTGCCATTACGTGTTTCAAATTCAGAAATCAGTGAATCGGGTACCCTGCCAACACTGCCGTCAGGATTTCTGTGAGAATAATCAAGCGCCTGGATGCATCGCCCACTGGGGATATAATATTTTGCTGTTGTGACTTTTAGCTTTGCGTTGTAGGAAAGAGACCTTGTTGTTTGTACCAGGCCTTTCCCAAAAGTTCTTTGGCCGATAACAACGCCACGATCAAGGTCCTGTACAGCGCCTGCAACAATTTCGGATGCAGAGGCTGATGATCTGTTTACCATTACAACGAGAGGAATGACTGTATCAAGGGGGCTTGACATCGTGTTAAAATCTTTATTCCACTGAGGTCCGCGACCCTTTGTACTAACAATATGTTCGCCATTGTTAACAAAAATATTAACAATGTTGACTGCTTCAATGAGTAAACCGCCGGGATTGGAGCGTAAATCCAAAATAATGGCTTTAATGTTATTGTCACGTTTCAGGTCCTTAAAAGCTTTTTCAACTTCCTTTGATGAATTATGTGTAAAACTGGACAATTTAATATATCCAATATCATTGTCAATGACTCCTGCATACGGAACACTATTAATCGTAATGTTTTTCCGGTAAACAGTTCTCTTAATTAAACCCTGGCTCCCCGGGCGTTCTATTACTAAATGAACTTTTGTATTTGGCTGACCTTTAAGAATTTTACTGATATCACCCGTTGATTTTCCTTCTGTAGACTCATCATTTATTGAAAGAATAATGTCCCCTGCTTTCAGGCCAGCGCTATCAATTGGTTCGCCCTGGTATGGCTCGACTATGACAATTTTTCCGTCAATTTTTTGAATGATAGCGCCAACACCCCCATATTGTCCGGTGGTCATAAATCTGTAATCCTCAATATCTGATTCCGGAATATATGTCGTATACGGATCAAGTGAGTTCAACATGGCATCAATACTCGTTTTGACAAGTTCTCCCGGGTCTGTCTCATCGACATAAAACAGATTCAGCTCCTTGAAGAGTGTCATGTAAATATCCAGATTCTTAACAATTTCAAAATCTTTATTTTTGCTAAAACTGTATAAAGATATTGATATCGCAATCAACAAACTTCCAATAAGGATTTTTTTTATTCTCTTTGTCATATCACTTGATTTAAATTTTTTTAATGAAATGTCTTTTATTAGCTTATATTTCTTACCATTTTATGATTCCTTATTGGGACTATGGAATCATTTAAATGACAATAATATCTTATTTGAATGAAAACATCAATTGTAATTTTTAAATAAAATTCCGAACTTATCTCAAATAAACGCATTTTATTTATATTATTATTATATGTTTACTCATGTTTTGATAAATTTTTTACATATTTTTATCAATGAGTGCACTCCTAATAAACGCCATAACTCCTTCGGAGATTATTTTAATAAACTGTCGAAACTGAAAACTGTTTCTTTGGCAGCTAAGATTTTCGTCCCGACTCAGATAACGTCATATGACATTATCAATGGTCTTAAGGACTTGAAACGAAATAATCTGAACATTTTAACTCCTTCTTTTTGTCTTTGCCTGCATTACAAAAAGCTTTAAATAGTCAATGCTATTTGCAGTTTTTGCGCCTTGGCAAAGAAAAAAATTTCATCCTTTATTCTGAACAGATTATTTCGTTTCAAGTCCTATGGGTGGATAAAAGTATACCTCTTACAATCTATCTTGAATGATTTCCTGATAAACAGATAAAAACAAAATAAATTTGTAAATTTTATTTTATTACACACCCTGAATATTTGTCGCAAGCAATGTAACCCTTTCTGATGAAATGAAAGTGATAAGGCAAAAATGTTGAGTTAGAAAAATTTATATACAATACAACTGGGGTATTATTTGATTTTGGAGTTAATATCGTGCATCAATAATTGTAGTAACTCTTTAAACCTGAGGTCTAACGTCCTAAAATCCAATTTTTTGTCAGCTACATAAATAACACAAAAATTAATTTTGATATGTTTTGTATCCAAACATGAATATAATTGATTTTTACTATAACGATAGGTTTCTTTCATACATCTTCTCAGGTAGTTACGATCAGTTGCTTTTTTATGTTTTCTTTTGGATACGGCTACTGCTATCCTTGCAGGGGCAGGGCTATTATCAAACGTAGTTTCCCAACAAACTTTAAAAGGGAAATGGAATATCTTGTTTCCCTCTGAAAAAAGTCTTGAGAATGCAATTTTACTACGTAAACGTTCATCTTTTCTTAACTGATACATCAAGTGTGTAGTAAAATATTAACCTCCTAAGAGTTATAATAATTAGATTATTATGGCTCTATTCTAATTATGGGTTGATAACAACTGGGATGCTGTAAAGTACA
>CAZVTW010000244.1:0-8606 GCA_964629805.1 uncultured Bacteroidales bacterium
CCGAGATCTACACTCTTTCCCTACACGACGCTCTTCCGATCTGTAAACAATTGGTTTAATAGCTGTACCGGAATTGACAGGTGAAATTGTTTCCCTGTAGGTACCTTCCCTGATAAAAATTGTATCGCCGGCCTGTGAAACAGTGGCAGCTTTTTGTATTGTCAAAAACGGCAATTCAAAAGTTCCCGGGTTTTCATCAGAGGCGTCAGGATGGTTTTTGGCAACGTAATAATTTGGAGCACTATTGCTTTGACCTTCCGGGCTAAAATTTGCTGTAATATCTTTATGCGAATCCATTGTTATCAAAATCTCCGAATCAGTTGAGGAGTAAGCACCAATCCAGCCATCGAATTGATAGTCAGCATCAGCCATTGCGGTAAGTGTAACTTCAGTTCCGCTTTCATACATTCCGCCGGGAGGATTTAATTCAACAGTCCCTCCCACTGTAGAATGGGCCTCTAATTTGTACTGACCAAGTTCGGCATATTTGGTCGTACCTAAGGCCAGGTACCGGAACTGAACATCACAATCAACAGTTTCCAAACCAGCCCGGGAAAAATTCAGTTTTTTAATTTTCTCCAAATTTGCCCATGAAATATTCACGGGAATTTCATAGGTGACAAAATCAGGATTATCACTAAACTTCACTGTGAATTGTCCCCAGGAACTACCACCGTCAGTATCGATAAGACGCATTTGCATTGTAACAGTATCAGTACATTGGGCTTCAAAATACACAACCGGATTATTTGAAATGTTAATTGTTTGGCTGGTAAATTCCAGGTTGATATTGGCATATTTTCTGCCAAAATTTGTAATGTTCAGCATATCAGATTGTGTTATAACCTGGTTAGCCCAGTCCTCTCCTGTCCATATGAAATCATCGCTGTCAGGTTCATCCCCGATAAAATGATTTACAAATGAAGTATCGGTCAATTTGTACCACTCCTGGGCAGTAACTGAACTGACAGAGGTGTTTAACAGGAAAAGAACAACGAAAATTTTAAATGATATAATTTCTCTTTTCATATGTTTAAATTTTGTGATTTATCTGATAATTAATAATCTATGAAATAATCATTCACGCGTGTGTGCCACAGGTTTTCCAGCCTGTAGGCTTACCTTGCAGGCTGGAAAGCCTGCGGTACATGAGTGTTTCATATGTTTTAATCTGTTCATGAATTACATTTTAAACCGATATGTGAGTCAATGCCTGAAAGATTGTTGATTGTCTTACTCAACTAAGGGTTTAAAACTACTATTTATGTTATGAAAGGTTTATTACTATTATTCCAAATAGTATAATAAAAATAACCGATGAAATTATTTATCCATTCAATATGAGGCATTTTTATAGTAATGTAATATCAAATGGTCAGGATACAATATAATCTGAACTAAGGGCTCAGATAATGAGTATAAAGCTCATTAATACAATATGCCCCCGCCCGGGGTCGAATGAATAAAGGTTATATCTTTTCTATAAACATATAACCCATCGCTACAAAGTAGGCAGACATGATCCCGACAGAGTCTGGACGAAAATCATCCTTTTAGGAGTGGACTCAGAGATCAAAAAAAAAATCCCGCTGACCGGATATCATTCCATATAAGCGGGATATTCTTCAAAGGACTTTTGTATTGAATTATTCAAGACCACCTTGTTCCATGATGGGCATAAGTCCGAGTAATCCGCCCCAGTGATAAAACCTGGCAGAAGCTTTTGACTCGTCACCAATACCTGTTCTTGGGTCGTAATTTTCACGAACATATCTTCTGGCTTTCCAGTCTTTCAGCAGAAGTTCTTTTGATTTACGGACAAGATCATTTTTTGCTTTTTTCACGATCGGAACATGCTCATAGTTTTTTAATCCGAGGTAGACCAGGTAATTCACAGGAGGCCATATACGTCCGTCCCAATATCTTTGATCCTTAAATTTAGGATGACTTTTTGAAAGTGTAGGCATTATCCATTGTCCCCAAAAATGCTTTTCATTATAAAAATAATTCTCAATGATTGCTTTAGCCTGCTCATCTGTTGCGCCTTTGGCAATGAGGGGATAAAAACCGTTGATATTTGTAACATCAGAAAATTCTCCTGTTTCCCAGTTTTTATTATAGAAAAAACCAGCTTCTTCGTTCCAGAGCCGTTGAATATTTTCCTGGTATGTATTAGCTCTTTGGCGAAGCATTTTTGCATCCTCCTTTTTACCCAGGGTTTCAGCAATATCAGCCAGAGCACGACAATCCATTACATACAGGCCGTTCAGGGCAGCATCCCAATGTTTTAAAATATGTTTTTGTTTGTCGAAAGGAACTTCCTGGTAGAGTTCAGCGCCGTCCCAGCCTGATTCCATAGATGCGCCAAACCAGCCATTGATGGTATTGTTGTCTTCCGTTTCTCCGCCAGCGCCAACAACAGGGTCATATGGCGTTGAACCATAGCATAACAAACCATTATAATCACGATTTTCAGCCCACCAGTTGTTCCATTCACGCTGGTCATCATAGAGGAGCTCCAGGATCCATTTTTCGCGAAATATTTTATAGGTCTCATTCAGACACATTGATCCCACAGGTGGCTGTGAGCGGTCACGACTGATAAATCCGTTGGCCTGTTCAACATTCGGGACAAATGGAGTTCCGGCTTTTTCCTTTGCTTTTGTCATTTCAACAAGATTACAATAGGCTACTTCTTTACTGCCTGTTGCAGCAGCCTGCAGACCGGCAAAATAAGTATCCCAGCAATACTGCACATATCCACGGTTCCAAAAGCTCCATCTCCGGCTCACGGGTGATATAACTCTTTCATAATTTGGCTCATACACAACATTCCAGGCTATGACAGTTTGTATGGCATCAAACATCTCAGCGAGTTCACCGAAGCCTATCTTTTTATCTTCCCAATTCTTTTTCTCACTATTAATAATACTTGTAATCTCTGTCAGGCTGCGATAAGAACCGGTTGATATGCCGACCGGACCGTCAAACTGCACTGCGAGATAAGGCGATAATGTCCCCCCGACATAGTGTTCGGGTCTCAAATCACCGGTTGAATAGACAGATATCGTTTTGTCTCCGATTGTTGCCATGATGACAGAATCGTTTTTTTCTATATGTCCCGGGTGATTCCATAACATGCCACACTGAACGATAACCAGTGGCTTTTTGAGCCGGTCAATCTCACCAATGGGTTCGATCAAGATTACCATATCATCATTGACATGAGCAGATTGTATGCGAATATTCATAGGGTCACGATAACCAACATCAGACCATTCATACAATTCTGTCATAGTATAAGAGCCGTCATAAGCATGTGGACCCATTAACAGGTTTTCCCTGTCAAATCCCAGCATGGTTTCCTGAAGAATATCTTTACTGAGATAATCTTTGAAGCCAATATTCACGGCAAATGCTTCAGGCATTTGTACATGGGAAGTAACGCTGCGATAGTTCCAGGTATTCCAGCCACTGGCATATTTATCCTGTAGTTGTTCATATTTTCCCTCCGGTGTATCCGGATATGTTTTGCCGGCAGGCTTGCCAGTCTCCGATTTATCACTTTTCTTGTTTTCACATGATATTAGAAATGCTGTTATGACAATAAACAGCCCAATTGAAAAATATTTTTTATACATCCTGTTTTATTTTTTATGATTAATTATTTTCTATATGTATCTTTTATAATGCCAATACTGTCAAAAGGTATGGGTTTAAAACCAGGTATATTATCATAGATAACGGAACTTTTTTTCAGGTTGAAATTTTCTTTTTCCATATCCTCAAATCCCGGGTCTTGTTTTGTTATGTAATTATTTTCGCACCTGACAAAAACGGCAGTATCCAAGTTGTGTTTACTCACAATTAAAGGTTCATCAACAATGACATTATTATAAAATTCGTTATCCTGGAGGAAAATAGGTCCTCCGTCTTCATTAAACGCCCTAAAGTCCGGGTATTTTTCTTTCCACACTTCACTGTTCATATCTATATCTTCAAGCATTCTTCTGCCCCACAGGCCGGTTTTAGGATAACGATAATTAAACTTTTTCTCCGGAATACCAGCTAATCTGGGGTCTTCTATCCATAATGTGTGCGAACCTTTAATAAAGATATTATTGCGGATTATATTATCATTTCCGCCGTTGAGTAAAATATCAGCAAAGTCAGAGCGTGAAGCTTTGTAAAAAATATTCCCTTCTACCAACATATCACTGGCACCGTCGTCAATATGTATGGCGCAATTCTTAAAGCCGTCAACCCCAATATTGGCAAAATAGTTATTTCTGACAATATTACCTCTTTCAGAAGGATTACGCCCCATATAAACAGACCCCATGTCATGTACCTCTTTTACAACATTATTGATGTGGTTAAATTCGATAAGGTGTTCATTCCCGAATATTTCAATAGCCTGGTGCGGGGCATTGAAAATATGATTATGCCTGATAATGTTTCCTACACCATATAACTTTATACCGGAACAATATGTTTTATTCCAGCGATTGTAATCATGAATGTTACAATTCTCAATATAATTCCCGGCAGGTGTAAGGGTTTTTCTATCGCCGCCACTCAGGACGATGGCACCTGTTCCGAGATTATAAAAATCACAACTCACAAATCCATGATTTTTTCCTGCGTTATTTTCAAAATCACTGTTTGCATAATGATGAGCTTTGAGATTACCAACAGTGCGGGATTTTAAATATCCGGTAAATTCATGTATAGGAAAATCTGCTCCTGTCACTCCTTTTCCAAACATAGCGCCAACAGTACCAAAATTGCGTATTGTACATCCTGCAAATTTAACATTCTTACCACCCTCTATGTAGACTCCCATACCTTTTCCGTACTCAATTGTTATATTTTTAAATATGATATCAGAAGTGTTTTCAATGGCTAACAATGGTGCACTCATGGTTGAAACAACAATGTTGGCATTTTTAAAATCCTCTTTAGGATAATAATAGAGTATACCTTTTTCCCTGTCAATATAGTATTCGCCGGGCATATCAATTTCTTCCAGGATGTTGTACGCATAATATCCGACAATTTTAGCGCCCCATTCCTGAGTTGTATCTGTTTTTACCATACCAAACATATGAGCATGTTCCAAATGTATGGCCTTTTGGGTTGTATCAATAGATTTCACACCGAGATTATCATCAGCGAACCCGGCAGCAAAATAGCCCCAGAGCCAGATATCCCGGGGATTATGCCACAAGTGTGGTCGCTCATAATCATACCCGATAATTCCGGGATCAGCTGAAAAGTCTTCATCAATAGCCTTAGAACAATCTTTTATCACCTCACTTACAGGCAATTTTCCCTCATTCGGATAGCGGGCTACAATTTGCGGCTCCGAATCAATGAATAATTCCATTGGTGAAGGTTTAATGGCTATAGAAAATCCATGCTGTCTGAATTTTCCATAATTCTCTATACCAAGCTCTTTTAGGTTAACAGTTTTAATCTGTTCTTTGGCTTTGTCATCAATAATAACATCTAATACCTTTTTATCTGTTAATGGCTTAAAATCTTCAGGTTGGATTATTCTACCTCCGGAAAAAATAACCTCTTCATCTTTGTAATTCTGATAAACGACAGGAGAATTTTTTATCCCCCTGTCTTCCGGACCAAATTCAAGAGTACTGTTAATTTGATACACACCTTTTCGAAAGGTGACTATAATTGACCCCTGAATACTATCACCACTATTTTTTAGTTCCCTGACAACTTCAATTGCCCTTTCTGCTGTGGCCAGAGGCTTATCAAAGGTTCCAGGGTTGCTGTCATTGCCTTCCGGTGAAACAAAAATTTCATTTTGATTATCTGAACAAGCAGAAAAAATACAGATAATAAAAATTAAAAAAAACAATTTATATAAAAAAAATTTGCAAAGTTTATTATCCCTCATCATGGTTTTATTATTTTAAATATTAATACTAATTGCTTTTAACAGAATTTCAATAGCTCAATACAATATTTCCGGGTTTAAAAAACATTTCTTTTCAGACTTGGTTTCTATTTTAAGCATCAATCTTTATTCCGAATGGTATTTTTTTTACTGTAATCTTTTGTTATTTACATTTCAGCATAATAAAATATAAAAGATAAATCCCGGGGTTACATATTTTCAAAAAAGGATAAATAGCCAGGTAAGTTTTGTTTAATTAGTATCAGTAACTGAAAAACAAGAATAAATTTTCGAGTTAATCCTGCTAAAAGCAAGGATTTATTCGGGCTTAGATAGCCTGTCCCGTATCAAAAACGGAGAAAGTTATCTTTTGCAAAAAAATACTGATTCTTAGTCTCCCCGATAGCTACCGGCAGGGACAAAGTTAATTTATTAATAATCCGGGCTAAATGTATATAAAAATAGAAGGAGAAAAGTTAATAATCCTGACTGTTATATATGTACAATCAAATGAGTCCACTTCTAATAGCCTCTTTGTTGCCAAACTCTTCGTTATACCAAGTATTATTTAATTAACTTAAAACGGTTAGGTATTATTTGAAATTTTTGAGTCCCCAAATCGACTCAATTGAGATAAATGTCCCCGACATTTTATGTATGGTGGAGGCTTGACCTCGACTTAGTAGAGGCAAAAATAAACCTTTTAGGAGTTGACTCATTAAATAAAAATCTTTTCAATATGTATATGGGCCGGAAGCTCCGGCCCATACTATAACAAAAAAAACTTCAAAAAAAAACAACTAATTATGAAAAAAAGGCAAGAGCCTTTTTACTTTACCTGAATTTTTTCGGTTGCAACGACTTCCCCGGCTTTGACAGCTTTCAGAATATAAATTCCCTGTTGCAGATTAGCCAGTGATAATGTATTTCCTGACATTTTAGCAGAGAGAATTTCCTTCCCAATCAGGTCATAAATAACAACATTATCAACATTTCCTCTGATAATAAGTATGTCATTAACAGGATTTGGGAAGACATTAACTCTGTCTGCTTTTACATCTTTAACAGAAACAGAAATTGATTCACCCAGCTTGATAGCACCCTGAGTACCATTCCACGGATAGTTCCAGAGGTGCGTGTCAGCAGACCAGTAATACTGGCTTCTTTCATCGGTATCATCACTATCATTGTCATTAACCAGGATGTCAAAATTAAATATCAGACCATCTGAAATTGTAACAGAATTTCCTGTACCATCCATAAAAGCATTAAAATCAAGTTTGATTTCCATCACATAACCATCTGCTGTTTCAACAACAGCATATTCTCTGCCACTAAATGTTTCTTTTGCACATGGCACTCCATCTTCAGGATCCGGTTCGACGAGAAATGGTACCTGTGTAAGACCGACATCACAAGTTGCCCAAAGATTTTCCGCGTCTGTTTCACCAGGTGCAAATCCCAAATATACTTCGAGCTTGTCAGCTGCCCATCCTGCAACATTGTCACTCGGGTAAATAATATCTGCATCTGTCACTTCAACTAATAAATACAGTGAAGTTTCAGTATAAAAACCTTTCCAGGAGGCAGATAAATCATATTCATCTTCCGGAGCAACAAGATCTTCAGAAAGCATAGATTCAATAGTATATGATTCTAAAGCTTCATTAGACCAAATGTCTTCATCAGCAGTACCGTCAATAGTCACATCAGCAGAAGCCATAGGTAGAGTAGCCATAGTTCCGTACTCAGAAACTGATGCAGTAGGTTCGCCACCGCCGCCACCGTTGCCATCTGAGCCAACAGTCTCGTCAGATAGTGTGGCTTCACCGGCAGTTGACCAGTCGGGATTCCATAAGTGGGCCGCACTTGACCAATATCCCTGTGTAAAACCACCCGGGTAGTCATCCCCTTCAGGATCAGAGTCATTATCCTGTATGTTCGGGTCTAAATTGAACTCTAATCCGGCAGCAATTTCAGGAACATCAATTTCCATTTGAGAAGTAAGTATATCCCATTGGATAGAGGCTTCCATCTTCCATCCGTCATTTGTTTCAACAGTTACGGCTTTATACTTTTCCGGATCCTGTTGATAACCACCGGAGGCAACTCCGTCCTCTGTAGTTCTGAGCGCAACCTGGATATATCCGTTAGCTGCTTCATTAAAGAGATTGTCACCACCAAATTCACCATCACCAAGACGAAAATAAACCTCAACCTGGTCAGATGCCCAGTGATCATTCGGATACCAGTCAGCATCAGTTACTTCAAAGAAAAAATAGAGATTTGTTTCATCCCAAAGCACCTTCCAGCTTGCACTAAAGTCATACTCATCTTCAGGTGCTTCAGCACCAATAATGCTTTGCGGAGTTAAAGCTTCAACCTCAGCCCAGACAGCTTCGTCAGCCTCTCCGTCAACTGTAATTTCATCAAGTGTTTTTTTAATACTTACACTTTGTTGCGCAAAAACGTTCACGCTAAAAGCCATAAGGCTCATAATAATTAAAAAACTGTAAATTTTACTCATAATTAAACAAATTTTAAGTTAGTAATTTGAATTAAATGGATTTTTATCCATATCACCACAAATGTAATTAACATTTAATAAACAATAAAATAAAAATTATTTAATACCTAAATTTCTAAAATGGAATCGTAACGAAACACTGAAATGTGCTTTGAA
>CAZVTW010000245.1:0-8586 GCA_964629805.1 uncultured Bacteroidales bacterium
GCAAATATACACAATAACTTATTGTAAAATTCTTTTAAATATCAAAGACATGAAAAAAATTACTATTTCTATTATTGTGCTGCTCCTGAGCTTCAGTTCACAGGCACAAAAATTTGAAGAGCTGGCCCTGACACCTCCAATGGGATGGAACAGCTGGAATAAGTTCGGATGCGATGTAAGTGAAAAACTCATCAATCATCAAAAATCCATCATGGGCAGAACAAAAAACCATCCCTGCCCCACGTCTTGCCGGAAGGAAATGGGTTGACAGACCGGACAATAAAAACACCATTATCATCTGGGAAAACTTTGACAGGGATATGATTATGAATGACTTTTTTGAGACGATGGAGAATTATTCATTGGTTGAATAAAAAATAGTCAGTGTTTCCGATATATGCCTTACTTGTGTCATATTGTCTTCTTTTTTGTAATAATATCTTTTTTTTCTTTTCCGGGTGATTTATGATATTATATTGAAAGAAAATGAGATTCCAGTCCTACTAAGTGTCGTATTTTATTGATAGTTTTGGTTTAATATTTCTCTATTTCGTATTTTTTTTATTCGGATTGACAAATATAAACTGAAAGCAGATAAATTTTAAAACATGAATATTTTCAAAAAAGTAATAATAAGCATCTCTCTTTTCTTTAGCATCATCCAGTCACAATCTCAGATTAAAATTATTTTCGATACAGATTTTGGAGGGGATGCTGATGATTTAGGCGCTTTGGCCATGTTACATCACTTTGTTGATCGACAGGAGTGTGAGTTACTAGCCATTATGTGCTGGTCGACGGAAAAATACGCAGTTCCTGCCATTGATGCCGTAAACAGATTTTATTCAAACCCTGATATACCAATTGGTGTGCGAAAAGACAGTGTTATCATTACTGATTGGAATTACAACAAACCTATCGTGGACAAATTAGGTTCCGAATTAACTTTCAATGATGTGCCTGATGCAACGCAACTCTACAGGAAAATCCTGGCACAAGAGGAAGATACCTCAGTTGTTATCGTAACGGTCGGGCCTTTAATGAATATTAAAAAATTATTGGAATCACAACCAGACAGGTATTCTGGTCTTTCAGGAAAAGAGCTTGTCCACCTAAAAGTTCAAAAATTTGTTATAATGGGCGGAAAATTCCCGGCAGGAAAGAACGAATGGAACTTTAACGGCAATATGTCAGGTGTGACGAAAACCGTATTAGATCATATAGATTTACCTGTTGTATTTTCCGGGTTTGAATTAGGAGTTCAGATAAAAACCGGCCATGTTTTTAATGATCTGGATAAAAATCATCCTCTGTATATTGGTTTTTATCATTTTAGTAAAAATGCACCCTGGATGAAACAATATTACGAAGGTAAAATCCTCAACAATTCTTCATTTGATCAAACAGCTGTACTGTATGCAGTAAAAAATGGTGAAGAAATGTTTTGGAACAAAGTTGAAAATGGCTATTGCAAGGTGGACGAAAACGGTGATAATGAATGGATTTTCGGCCAAAAATCCAACCATTCTTACCTGAAACTCGTACAAGATAAAAATGATTTGGCCGGATTGATTGAAACTTTGATGCTGGGGAATGAATAAAGAATTGTAATGAAAAAGTTCATAATGAAGGATTTGAGCAAAGGGATGATATCACAATTGTTGGTCTGAAAGTTTGACCTACGTCGAAAATATAAATTGCCGTCTGTATTGTTTTGGTGACAGACCGGTATGTTTTTTAAACTGTCTGCTAAAATTCGAAAAATTATTAAATCCGCTTTCATAGCATGAGGCGGTTATTGTTATATCATTCTCCCGCATTAATTTACAGGCATGTTCTATCCTGACTTCATTCAGGTATTCAATAAATGTCTTGCTGTTGCGCCGTTTGAAGTATCTGCAAAATCCGGTTACTGATAATCCGGTTGATGCAGCTACATCTTCAAGCCTGATATCTTCCTGGAAATGGTTAGTCACATATCTGAAAATTTTCTGCATCCTTTTTCTGTCTGCCGGATTGTTAATCACAAAGGGGGCAGGGTTCAGATAAAATATTTTTTCGCATTTTGCTAAAAGAGTCAACAATTGGAGTAATATACTCAACCTCACATCTGAATCAGCCTGGAGCAGTTCCCTGAATAAAGACAACCACTTTTTTTTGGTAACCGGCCCGGATTCGAATAAAATGCCTCGTGATGAACCTGAAATAAGGTCTTGTATGTTTCTCATTTCAGGGAGGACAGAAAATTCTTTTCCCCAAAAATCTTCAAGAAAATGAATCACCCATACCTCGGCAAATAGTCTGCTGCTTTCTTTATAAAATTTCTTGTCGTTTTGCCAAACATGTGGGATATGCGGCCCAATCATCACAATTTCACCGGGTTCGAAGGGCGCTACACTATTCCCGGCATAACGCGTTCCGGTTCCTTTATGAACATATAATATTTCTATTTCAGGATGATAATGCCAGGGCGTATAAAGATATTTATGCACTGCCCTGTGTACATGAAAGGAGTCTGATTGTTTTGTGGGTATTTTTTCGTATATAGGATTCATCTTTCAAAGATATAAAATTATACACAATATTAAATAACCTGTTTATAATGTTGCTAAAATAGTATATAAACTGTGCAAATTTTTAGATGCAATTCATGCTTTGTCTATATATCTTTGAACCAAAGTTTTACTTAAAATTTAAAAATTATGAAAGTACTATTTATCGGAGGAACAGGGAATATTTCAAGTGCCTGTTCTCGTTTGGCAGTCCGGCAGGGAATTGATCTCTACCATTTAAACCGGGGAAAAGTGAAAGCTGATGTACCTGCCGAAATTACCAGTTTGAAAGCTGATATTAATGACAAAAAAGCTGTCATGAATGCAATTGGAGATCACAACTTTGATGTTGTGGTAAACTTTATTACTTTCACACCGGATGATGTCAAAAGAGACATTGAAATTTTCAGGGGCAGGACAAATCAATATATCTTTATCAGTTCTGCTTCTGTTTATCAAAAAGTTGGAGGACACCCCGTCATAACGGAATCAACTCCTCTGTATAACCCATACTGGGATTATTCCCGTGATAAAATTACATGTGAGGAAATTCTGAACAATGAATACAGGAATAATGGTTTTCCTATTACAATTGTCAGGCCCTCATTGACTTATGATACAGTAATCCCGGTGGCAATCGGCAGTTGGACAGACTATACCATTGTTGACCGGATGAAAAAAGGCAAAGAAGTCATCATCCACGGTGATGGAAATTCACTGTGGACAGTCACTCACTCTGAAGATTTCGCAAAAGCATTTGTTGGTCTTCTCGGCCATCAGCAGGCTATTGGGCACGCATTTCACATCACTTCTGATGAGTTGCTTAACTGGAATCAGATTTATGAAGCTGTTGCAAATGCAGCCGGTGCTGAACTTCATGCTGTCCATATCGCCTCCGATTTTATATGTGAGGTTGCCGATACAATAGACCAGGGCTGGATGTGGGGAAACCTTCATGGTGATAAAGCAGTCAGTACGATATTTGATAATTCTAAAATTAAACGCTTCGTTCCTGACTTTACAGCAACCATACCATTCAGTGAAGGGATTAAAAAAACCATTGAATGGTTCGAAGCCGATCCTGCAAGAATGGTTATTGAAGAAGGAAATAATAATTTTATTGACACAGTATTACAATCTTATAAAGGAAAAAAATAATGACAGAATTACTCAAAGCCGGATTAATTGGTTGTGGCGACTATCTCCGATGGGAAATAGACGATTTCAACAACAGTAAATATTTCCAGATCAAGTCAACATTTGATCTTAACAGCGAAAAAAGCAAAAAAGTAGCCGGTCAAATCAAGGCTAATCCTGTTGAAAGCGCTGATGCTATTTTCAACGATGATGAGATCAGGATTGTATGCATCTTTACTCCCCCCTGGGCCAGAATTGATCTATTCCAAAAGGCCGTTGAGAATGGAAAACACATTATTACAACCAAACCTTTTGGATCAAATATGGACGATGCAGAAAAACTCTACGATATTGTAAAAGACAAAATCAACTGTGCTGTTTTTTATGGACGGACCGGAAATGCCAACGTCGAGCAGATAAAAAAAATCCTTGATAGTGGAGAAATTGGTTACCTGTCGCTCTATAAGGAAGACTGGTTGCACCATTATCCATTATGGAACGATTGGGCAACTGATCCTGAAAAAAATGGCGGACCTTTCATGGATGCCATGGTGCATAATCTCAATAAATCGCGTTACCTGATAGGCCAAAATGTTAAAGATTTGCTCTATATATCTGAAAATCATGCTCAATCGCTGAAATGCAATGATACAGAATTCATGAAATTGAATTTTGAAAACGGTGCATCCTCGTATTTATTTATTACCTGGGCTGCCGATTTGGAAGTCTTTGATCCAAATGCAAATGAAAGAGTTCATTATGCAATTCAGCAGCTAATTACAAATCAGGGATGGTATATCACTGAGGAAGAGGAAAATGGCAAAAACATCATTAAAGCAGTGAAAGAAAAAGAGGTCAAAACATGGGAAGTTGAACCGCTTCCTTATAATAAATATGATCTTTTCTCTAAAAACCTGCAGGAAGGAAATCCGCAACCATCGGATGTAACGGATGCCCTTGTTGATATGCGTCTTATGGATATAGCTGTCAAAAGCCTAAAATAATGTTTGTTTAGAAAATAGATGTGCTAATCTGTTAAGCCGGGCAGTCTAAGGTGATTGTCCGGCTTTTTTTATTCATAAACACATCTTTAAATATTAATTTTCAGTTAATTAAACATTAAGTCACAAAAAAAGCAGGATGGCACAGGATGGCTTTCTCATTTTCTATTGTTAACTTTGTCAGTCGAAGAGAAGATGTATAATTTTGAAAAAAATATTAAAATATGAAAGCGATGAATTTAACCGGTATTCGTCAGATGGAGATGATGAATGTACCGGACCCTGCTATCGTCAACGATAATGATGTCCTGATAAAACTTGGCGTTATTGCCGTTTGTGGCTCAGATGTTCATTACTATGTCTCAGGTAAAATCGGGAGTCAGGTAGTACAATATCCATTTCCTGTTGGTCATGAATGTGCCGGTGTTGTTGAAAAAGTCGGTAATGCCGTAAAAACTGTAAAACCAGGAGACAGGATCGCTATTGAACCGGCAATGCATTGCGGCAAATGCGATCAATGCCTGGCAGGAAGACCCCATACCTGCCGGAATATTAAATTTCTGGGGTGCCCGGGGCAGGCAAACGGCAGTCTTTCTGAGTATATTGTCATGCCTGAAAGCAGTTGCTACCCAATTCCTGAGCATATGAGCCTTGATGAAGCAGCTATCTCCGAGCCACTGGCTATAGGGTTGTATGCAGTAAAACAATCAATTGACATGAAAAATGCAAAGGTCGGCATTTTGGGATTCGGGCCGATTGGTATGAGTGTACTTTTATCAGCTAAAGCTTATGGCGCAGAGGATTTTTTTGTTACCGACAAAGTAAATGACCGCCTAAAAACAGCCGAAGCAGAAGGCGCTAACATTGTCGGAAATCCTGATAATGAAGACATAGTAAAAAAAATAAAACAAAAGGAACAACTTGGTCTTGATGTTGTTTTTGAATGTTGCGGTCAACAGGATGCCATTTATAATGCAGTAAATTTACTCAAACCTGGTGGTAAAATCATGATTATTGGTATTCCTGAATTTGATACCTGGCATTTCCCGGTTGACAAATTGCGTCACAAAGAAATATCCATCGTTAATGTCAGACGACAAAACCATTGTGTGGATGAAACACTGGAGCTTCTTGCATCAGGCAAAGTTGATGTCAGCAGAATGCCAACTCACAGATTTAAATTTGAAGATACAAAGAAAGCCTTTGATCTGGTAGATAATTATGAGGACGGGGTCATGAAAGCAATGGTGGATTTTGATTAATTCCTGAAATATATGGATAAATATACTTTACTTGAACAACTCAACTCCTTTGACTCCGGGAAAAGAAAGAAAGCGCTCATTTCCCTGCTCGATAATTATTCCAATCCGGCTGAGGAAACTGAAAATGTTAATATGCATTTCCATACATTTTTTTCATACAATGCAGAAGGTTGGTCACCATCAAGGATAGCCTGGGAAGCGAAACAAAATGGTCTTTTTGCTGCCGGTATTATTGATTTTGATGTCCTTGACGGAATGGATGAATTCCTTGATGCCGGTGAATTACTTCCTGTCAGGACAAATGTTGGTATTGAAACACGTTCTTTTCTCACGGAATTAACAGAAAAAGAGATAGATTCACCCGGAGAGCCCGGAGTCAGCTATATTGCCGGTACAGGCTTTGGTAAAATGCCGGTTCAGGGAACGAAACAGCATCAAACACTCCAAAATTACCGTGAAACTGCAAAACAGAGAAACATCTCCCTGATAGAAAGAATTAATGCAAAATTACCCTCAATTGGGATTGACTACGATAAAGATGTGCTTCCCCTGACTCCTTCCGGTAATGCAACTGAGAGACATATTGTAAAAGCATATGTCAATAAATCAGCTGCTGTATTTCCCTGGAAATCAGATTTCAATTCTTTTTGGTCTGATATTTTAAAAATAAACACTGATGAAACTGAAAAATTGTCAGCAGACAGGGCTTTATTTGAAAACCTTGTTCGTTCAAAATTAGCCAAAAAAGGAGGTATCGGTTATCAGCAACCGACATCAGATACATTTCCCAAAACAGAAGATTTTTTTTCCTGGATGCGCGATTGCAGGGCAATACCAATGGAATCCTGGCTTGATGGCACAAGCGATGGAGAATCTGATCCACGTGCACTGCTGGAGCTTTCGGTTTCAAAAGGTGCTGAAGCACTCAATATTATTCCTGACAGAAACTGGAATATTAAATCAACTGAAGAAAAAGCAAAAAAATACAGCAACCTGCAGGAAATCATAAAAACAGCGACATCAATGGATTTACCTCTTCATATCGGTACAGAAATGAACAAAGCGGGGCTACCTTTTGTAGATGATCTGGGTGGAAAAGAACTCAATCCCTTTAAGGAATTATTTCTGCGTGGCGCAAAAATTTTCACCGGGCATACTATTCTGTTGAGACTTGCTGATTTTTCTTATGTTGACCAGCAAACTGATATTCTGTTCAAAACAAAAAAAGAAAAAAACATTTTTTTTGAATCAGTAGGAAAATTACCCCCTCTCCATTACTGTATTGCTGACAAATACAGGGATATGAAACCCGAAAAAGCATTTGATCTCATTTCCGAATCAGCTCAGGCAGGCAGATGGAAAATTACATAAAACATAAAATAACAATATGAAAGCAGCAGTTTTAGCAAAACCAGGAGAAGTTTTTGTTCGCGAGTATCCAAAACCAGAACCACAAGAAGGAGAAGTTCTTCTAAAAGTCAATGCATGCGCTTTATGCGGCACTGACCAACGTGTACTAAAAGGTCAAAAACATGTTGATGTTCCGGTTGTAGGACATGAAATTACCGGCACAGTTGAAGCCGTTGGTTCTCATGTTAAAGAAATAAAACCCGGCGAGAGATATGCTGTACAAACAGTCATTGGCTGCGGTGAATGCCCTATGTGTAAAATACACAGGGAAAACCTGTGTGAGAACCAATTTAAAGCTATTGGCTACCAATATGATGGAGGATTTTCGGAATACATGATTATGCCCAAAGAAGGTGTTGATCAGGGTTGTCTCATCCCAATTCCTGAGGATATGACAGATGAGGTCGGAACTGTTTTAGAACCACTCAGTTGCTGTATAAATGGCATGCGTCCGATCCCTTTTGAAAATGCCGGGCATGTCGTTGTATTTGGTGGCGGTATCATTGGCACACTCAATGGATTGGTTGCGAAAGCACGAGGAGCCAGGGAAGTAACGATTATTGATATTTCACAGGAACGACTTGATCTTTTAGAATCGTTAGATGTACCATTTAATAATTATGTGAATTCCGGGAATGTGAATCCACAGGAATGGCTAAATGAATATACTCAGGGCAGGGGTGTTGATGTGGTTGTTGTTGCTGCCTCTGTTAAATCGCTGGTCAGAACAGGCCTTGACTTATTAAGCAGGGACGGCCACCTGTCCATTTTTGCAGGTATGCCAAAATCAGACCCAACTGACATGCTTGATCTGAATCAAATCCACTACCGTGAACTTCATGTACATGGCGCTAACAGCTCCGTTCAAAGAGATTATTTCGAAGCTCGTGATTTGATTACCAGCGGAAAAATCAATGTTGAACCGCTTATTACCCATACTTTTCCACTTAATGAATTTAACAGGGGCTTTGAAGTGCAATCCAATCCTGCTGCCGGAGCAATGAAGGTCATAATCATCCCATAAATAAAAAACCCCGTAGAATCCAATCTATGGGGTTTTTTCCAAAATCATCATGAAAGTTCTTATCTGACTCTTTTTGTAAACTCATGCAAATGAATTACGCATAGCGGGGTTGTTGTTTGAAACTGATTTGCTGTAATCTAAAATGTTGGCCATACTGGATTTACTTGGTTCAACTTCGGTCATCTTCAGCAACCTGTAGA
>CAZVTW010000246.1:0-8554 GCA_964629805.1 uncultured Bacteroidales bacterium
TGCCATAAAGAAATTCCCTCAGGATAGATGTTGGGGGAATTTCATCCGGTTTTATCGGTTTAAAATATGACAAAAATTTCAGCAGCCGTTGCGATTCTGAATATTCCGGGTCTACCTGTACAATTTCACGCAACAATGGTTCGGCGTATGTTTTTAATACACCAAGTTCAAATATTAAAGCTGAATTAAACATGACGTCAGCCTCTTCCTGGTATGGGAAAATATTTTTTTCTTCGCCCTTTCTCACACTAGGCCAACGTCTTAGGGTTTCGAGCGCTGAATATCCCCTGTATTTGTAATCTCTCACTATCCTTCTAATCAGCCTGTTGTCAGTTGTTGGAATCCGGTTGTGATCGTCAATGCCGATTTGAGTCAGGGCTGAAACATACACTTTGAATTTTTCCTTTTCAGGGATAGGTTTTGTCAAAGCAGGATTAAGAGCATGAATCCCTTCAATCAGAAGAATGTTATCCTCACTTAATTGTATTTTATGTCCGGGGAAATAACGTTTCCCGTTTTCAAAAGAGAATTTCGGAATACTAACTTCCTTACCTGCTGTCAAGTCACGATAGTTGTTCGTGAAAAGTTCAATATCAATAGCCTCCAGGGCTTCAAAGTTATAATGACCATCTTTATCTCGTGGTGTTTCCTCTCTGTTTACAAAATAATTATCCAGTGAAAGTTGGATTGGCTTTAATCCCAACACTTTAAGTTGAATAGCCAGGCGCTTTGAAAAGGTTGTTTTTCCGGATGAAGATGGTCCGGAGATGAGAATAATTTTTATTTGGTGTTTTTGAGAGTTGATTTCATCAGCTATCATGGCCACTTTTTTCTCGTGCAACGCCTCTCCGATTTTTATGAACTCACCACTTCTTTCATTCACCACAGCCTCATTAACACTGCCTACACTCTTTACACCCAAAATTTCAACCCAGTTTTTATATTCTGTAAAAATGTCAAATAATTTGTCTTGTTTGATAATATCTTCCATTCTTCCGGGATCATCTCTTTTAGGAATTCTTAGAAGAATACCATCATAATATTCCACAAGATCAAAGACTTTGAGGTAACCGGTTGAAGGAGCAAGATAACCGAAAAAATAGTTGATCATATTGTCAAGATAATAGATAGATGTGAAAAATTCCGGGCAGAATTGAAATAGTTTTATTTTTTCTGTATAGTTCCATTTTCGAAACAGTTTGATGGCTTCTTTTACTTCTATTTCTTTACGCACAAAGGGAATGTCTTTATCAACAAGCTCCCGCATTCTGTGTTCAATGTCTGATATGATTTGACGAGAGAGCTTAATCCCTTCCAATTCGCAATAGTATCCTTTTGAAACAGCATGATCGACTGAAATACTGGCTTTTGGGAATAAATCATAAACGGCTTTTATAAGTACATATGTGAGAGACCTGATATATATTCTCATTCCGTCTCCATCAGAAATGTCTATGAATTCTATAATTTTCGGTTTGAA
This sequence comes from uncultured Bacteroidales bacterium, assembly GCA_964629805.1. Lineage (GTDB taxonomy): Bacteria > Bacteroidota > Bacteroidia > Bacteroidales > CAZVTW01 > CAZVTW01. The sequence continues at coordinate 1,481 of CAZVTW010000246.1, forward strand.
AATCTCGTAACTCAGCTCTTCAATTTCATTATTTACCCTGGCCCCGATTATGGGATGATTTAAAGAAATATTTTGATCTTTGATAATATCTGAAAGACTCATCCCTAAAGGATATTTTTTTGTCATGCCATTATTCAGGCATTTTATTTCAATGAGTTTTGCCATTGTGTTTGTTAAATATCACCGGATTGAGCCAATTATTTTCGGCTTAAAAATAACTAAATGAATTTAAAATAAACAAATTTCATACATAAAGAGATTCCAGAATATGAGTTATAAAATTGTAACATCATCATGTAATCTTATCACAATTACTTTTTTTCGATAAAAGTAAACGCTTTCTCAGGATTATTGATCACTTCGATGGCTTTTTGGAGAGGTCTGTCAATATCCTCAAGCAGAGGATAGAAGCCATCGTTGTCGAAAAAGTTCCTGGAAATGTATGCTTTTAGTTGGGTTGTGATTAACTTAGAAGATTCGGCCAGTGAATTGTTTTCCGGCGGTTCAAGTCCATGATTTTTAATGTAAACAAGGAAATTGTTTATGATTCCCTGTGCATCGAGATAATCTGCGAGTTGTTGATAGCCTTCGAATGTATTGAGCTTTTTTCTGTTATTATCAGTATACTCCAGGGCAAATCTGTAGATATATCCTTTGCGTGCGATTTCCGAGTAAAAAGCATTATTTCCGATGGTATCGACCGGAACAAAGATATCGGGCATAATTCCTCCTCCTCCATAGAGGATACGCCCTGCATCTGTCGTATATTTCAAACTGTCGGGAAATTTGATGCTGTCTTTTTCTGTCAGTTCTCCGTTATCAATCCTTTCGGCAATATCTTCATAATAATCATCACTACCGTTATCATAAGGTTTCTGAATACATCTGCCGGTTGGTGTGTAATATCTCGCAATTGTCAGTCTAATGGCAGAGCCGTCGCGGAACATACTTGGTTCCTGGACAAGTCCTTTGCCAAATGACCGCTGACCGACAATAATACCCCTGTCATTGTCCTGAACAGCTCCGGCAACGATTTCACTGGCTGAAGCCGACCAACTGTCAATTAATATGACAAGATCAATATCTTCGCACATACCTTTTGAGGTGGCAAAATAGTTTTCACGTTTTTTTGCTTTTCCCTGTGTATAAACTATGAGTTCATTATCGGGCAAAAATTCATCTGCCAGTTTTATGGCTTCATTTAGATAACCACCGCTGTTTCCGCGTAAATCGAGGATGAGCTTATCTATATCCTGCCTGTACAATTCTTCCATATGATCTGCAAATTCATCATGTGTGGTTTTTGCAAAACGGGATATTTTAATATAGCCGGTGTTTTTATCAATTTTGTATGATGTTTCAATACTATAAAGAGGTATTTTATCGCGTATGATTTTAAAATGCAATAACTCCGTTACTCCTTTCCTCTTGACTCCGACTGTCACTTCAGTTCCTCTTGGCCCCTTGAGGTTTTGTACAACATCATCGGTCGTAATTCCCTGCCCGGCAAAAAGCGAATCATTAATGGTGATTATCCTGTCTCCCGGCAGTAGCCCCACCTTCTCAGAAGGTCCACCAGCTATTGTGCTGATAACAAGTATCGTGTCGTTTTTTATGTTAAATTGAATTCCTATTCCTTCAAAATTTCCTTCTAAAGGTTCACGAACAGATTTTAATTCCTCTGCTGGTATATAAACCGAGTGTGGATCGAGTTGATCAAGAACAAACGGAATGGTTTTCTCTACTATTTTATCTGTGGAAACCGTATCAACATATTTATTATCTATCAGGTCTATCAACATCCCTAGTTTATTCTCTCCTGAATAAATGAAAAAACTACTTGTTCCGGTATCTCTTTTAAGAATTGTCCCAAGATATATACCGAGTAGTAAAATAAAAGCCACAATAAGCGGTGTGAATATATTAATTTTATTTCTGTGCATATTCATTATTAAATGTGTTATTCCTCAATTTTATATCATTCAGGAAACAGATGCCAAGTCAATGAAGGTTGTTTCTATTTGTGCTCTTCTCAAAAGTTTCAACCCATCTTCAATTCTGTATTTTTCTGAATATACCACGCGTTTGATGCCTGCCTGAATTATTAACTTGGCACATTCCATACATGGTGAAGAGGTGATATACAAGGTACTTCCTTCACTGCTGTTGTTTGATTTGGCAACTTTTGTTATTGCATTCGCTTCCGCATGCAATACATACGGTTTCGTTTTATTGTTTTCGTCTTCACATATATTTTCAAATCCTGAAGGTGTTCCATTGTAGCCATCAGAAATAATCATTTTATCCTTAACCAGTAAAGCGCCAACCTGCCGTCTTTTACAGTACGAATTCTCAGCCCATATCCCTGCCATCTTCAGATAGCGAACATCCAGAAGATGCTGCTTCTTATCTTTTGTGTGTTCTTCTTTCATAACAAACCACATATTGATTGGTTCATTTTCATTTACTTACAATTTTTGCGCCCTGTTTTTTTAAGCTGATTAACATATAAATGAATGTATGACTACCAACACTGATTGTGAGTTGATGCCGGTTAAAAACTTCCTGATTTATGATTTTCAAGATATCTTTGAAGCATGAGTAGCTCTTTTTCAGCTTTATTGAGTTTATAGGCTTCTTTTTTTGTGAGATTGTCATTTTTTAACAAAGAAGCATTTTTAAGCTGAACTGTGTCCTTACCGTCACTTACCGAGGTAGAATCTAAAACAGATAGTGTTGTCTGACCTGAGTCAGCTATAAGATATTGATAAGGTGTAAGATAAAGAATGCCATCTTCCTGTTTTGTAAATGCTAATTTACAGGTTCTGAAAAAAGAACCATAAACATCGGTAGTTTCACCGCTTTCTATATCTCCGGCTCTTTTGATGATATATAAAGTATCATTGGTCTGCCGGTTCACAATTGTTGGTGTTTGAAAAGTTATTTGTGGTTGAATAATAACAGTTGTATCTCCAAGTACAAATTTGTCTACCATACCATTATTATACACCAAAACATCAAATAAATCTGATTTTGATACATTTGCTATGTTAAATTTGTAAGGACCCTCCGGCTCCGGATCAGAATTATCATCATTACAGGAAATAATACATACAAAAATTATAATTGAAAGTGAAGTGATTATAGTATTTCTGATTCTCATGACAAATGAATTATGAATTTTTTTTTAGAAAGATTTAAACCCGATATTAGCTCTTACCTCGTTGAGCGTTTTTGATGCGCTTTCCCTGGCCTTTTCACGACCCATTTTCACGACTTTTCTTAAATATTCAGTATCTGACTTAATATCATTGATTTTTTCCCTGAATGGTGTAGTAAATGAAATGATATCTTCCGCAAGCTGTTTTTTCATATCACCATAACGTATCTCGCAGGATTTATATTTTTCAATGTAAAATGAGTAGGCTTCTTCTCCTGACATTATCTTCATTAATGTGAAAAGATTTTCAACAGGCCCCTCGGGCAACTGACCCGGCTTGTCAGGTCCGGTGTCAGAGACTGCCTTCATGACCTTTTTTCTGATAAGTTTCGGATCATCGATAAGATAAATACCATTACCTTCTGATTTACCCATTTTACCTGAGCCATCAAGACCAGGTACCTTCACAAGGTCCGCTCCAAAGTTAAATGCCGAAGGTTCAGGGAATAATTCAACATTGTACATGAAGTTAAATCTTTTGGCAAATTTTCTGGCCATTTCCAGGTTTTGTTCCTGGTCTTTACCCACAGGCACCTTATTAGCCTTGTGGATAATAATGTCTGCTGCCATCAAAACAGGGTATGTCAGTAAGCCGGCATTAACATTATTCGGCTGTGCCCGTACCTTATCCTTAAATGTTGTTGTTCGCTCCAGTTCGCCAACATAAGCATTCATGTTCAGCAGTAAATACAATTCAGGAATTTCAGGAACATCACTTTGCACATAAAGTGTCGCAACTTCCGGGTCAAGACCTGCGGCCAGGTATTCAGCCAGTACATTCCGGATATTTTCATGAAGGTCTGAAGGAGTTGGGTGGGTCGTGAGTGAATGATAATCAGCTATAAAGAAATAGCAATTATACTCATGTTGCATCTTTACAAAATTTTTTACCGCACCAAAAAAATTGCCTAAATGCAAATTACCCGTAGGACGGATACCTGAAAGAACTGTTTCCATTGTATTCTTATTTGATTAATGAAATGGGATAATTATTCGGCGTGCAAAGTTAATTTTTTTAGGTGTATAAAGAAAGTTTATCAAAAAAATATACATTGGAAAGAGGACCATCCAAATTAACTGTTTAGTGACTCTGAGAAAACGTCAGGATCAAACCAGACGTGTACATGAAATGTCGGGGGCTTTTTGTCTCGACTCAAATGAGATTAGAAGGGATTCTCACAGTCGGGACAAAGTAACACAGAGATAGGCAACAAAGACGTTTTTAGGAGTAGACTCATAAATGTGTAATAACAACTACTCGGCATTTTAAATTTCTCCTATGACAAAAACCTCAATACTTTATCAAGCAATTCATCCGGGCGTATAGGTTTAGGAATAAAATCATCACATCCATGTTCTCTGGCCGTTTGTTCAGTGTCTTTCAAAACATAGGCAGTCTGGGCGATAACAGGTAGTTCTCTTCTGATGCTTTTAATTTTCATTGTTGCCTCGTAGCCGTTAATTTTGGGTAATTTGATATCCATGAGGACAAGATCGAGGTTGCTGTTTTTAATACACATTTCAATAGCATCTTCGGCTGATTCGGTGAAAATCACATTTGCTTTACTGCCTTCAAATGTCTCTTTGAGTAGTTGTGTACTTACAAAATCATCTTCAACAACCAGAATAGTTTTGTGTTCAAAATCGTAATTCATGACAAGAAGTGTAAGTTTTCATAGTTTTTTTTACAAAAATAATTCCAATAATTTAAAAAGCAACTATTATTACAAATAAAAGTTTAAATAAATGTTAAATTTTTGTATTAGGAAGAGAAATTACCATCAAAAAATATTATTTATATATTTGCTCGCAAATTATAAAATGAAAATATTATGGCACAAATCAATGAAAACTATCTAAAATTAAAGGCAGGATATTTATTTCCCGAAATTGCCAGGCGTGTAAATGACTATGCAGCAAAAAATCCTGATAAAAAGATTATTAAAATGGGTATTGGTGATGTTACCAAACCGTTGGTTCCTTCAATAATTAAAGCTTTTCACCAGGGAGTGAAAGATATGTCAAAGGAGAATACATTCCATGGTTATGGTCCCGAACAGGGTTATCCGTTTTTGCGGGAAGCGATTGCGAAGAATGATTATCAGAATCGACATGTGGATATTTCTGCAGATGAAATATTTATTTCAGACGGATCGAAATGTGACACAGGAAATATACAGGAAATTTTTGGTCTTGATAATGTTGTTGCTATTACTGATCCTGTGTATCCTGTCTATGTAGATAGTTCTGTGATGGCTGGCCGGACAGGTCAGATGAAAGAAAACGGATATTTTGATGGTCTTGTATATCTTCCCTGTAGTGATGAAACCGGATTTTTACCTCCATTGCCAAAGCAAAAAGTAGATTTGATTTATTTATGCTTTCCAAATAATCCAACCGGAACAGTTGCTTCAAGGGAAGAACTTCAGAAATGGGTGGATTATGCACGGGAAAACAAGTCTGTAATCCTGTTTGATGCTGCCTATGAGGCTTTTATCACTGAAGAAAATATCCCGCATTCTATTTTTGAGATTGACCGAGCCAAAGAAGTGGCTATTGAATTCAGAAGCTTTTCGAAAAGCGCTGGATTTACAGGGACACGATGTGCCTTTACAGTTATTCCTAAAGAATTGAAAGCCTGGGATAAAGCAGGTAACAGCTATCTGGTGAGTAAATTCTGGAACAGAAGGCACTCAACAAAATTTAATGGTGTGTCATATCCGGTACAAAAGGCTGCTGAAGCTGTCTATTCTGAACAGGGGAAAAAAGAAGTCAGGGAAGTCATTCAGTTTTATCTTGAAAATGCCCGGATTTTAAAAAACAGCCTGAATGAAATGGATTTTGTTGTTTATGGAGGTATAAATTCTCCTTACATCTGGGTAAAAACAAAATCAGGCACCTCCTGGGACCTTTTTGATTCTCTTCTCCAACAAGCAAACATTGTAGGTACACCCGGTTCAGGTTTCGGGCCATCGGGTGAGGGGTATTTCAGGTTTTCTGCATTCGCATCAAGAGATGGTGTACTTGAAGCAGTGGAGCGCCTAAAAAAGTCAGGTTTATGATAATTCGTTCATATTTTTTTACCATGAAAAGAGTGGACTCTCCGCTCTTTTTTTTTCTTTTCAGTTAATAAGGTTTTATAAAGAATGGCGCTTAAATGAGTTTTAGCACATTCTCTTTCTAACAACAACCTTACATTGCTGAATATTATTTTATTCTCCTCCCGGTAACAAACGAAAAAACTGCTCCTCACTGAATAATCAAAGTTTATCAAAAAATTGTTTGAATTATCAAAAAAAGTCGTATATTAGAAATCTGTTTCTTTAAGTATTAGAAAAACAGTTCTTTATGGAAAGATTAACCCCAATGGAGGAAGAAGTTAAACGCGCATTAAAGGTTTTAAAAGCCGGGGGTACAATACTTTATCCTACAGATACAATCTGGGGTATAGGCTGTGATGCGACCAATTATGATGCTGTGGATAAAGTTTACAAATTAAAACGGCGGATCGAAAAAAAGAAAATGATAATCCTTGTTGATACAGCCTATCGTATAGCCAGATACGTTGAACAAGTTGATGAACTGGTCTGGGATTTAACAGCAATTACTGAGACACCGCTCACAATCGTATATCCCGGAGCAATCAATCTTCCCTCCAATCTCATAAATGAAGACAGGACAATAGCCATCAGGGTAGTCAATGACTTGTTTTGCAGAGAATTAATCTCAAAATTTGGTCTTCCGATAGTATCAACCTCTGCTAATATTTCCGGAGAACCATTTCCTGAAACTTTTTTTGATATTGACTATGAAATATTAAAAAATGTCGACCATGTGGTTGACTGGCGACAGTC
>CAZVTW010000247.1:0-8529 GCA_964629805.1 uncultured Bacteroidales bacterium
AGCGCTACATCAAGGACATTTATCCCTGATAAAACAATCTGTTCAAAGTAACGATATAACAGTTGCAAGCATATTTATTAACCCGACTCAATTTAATGATCCGAATGACTTTGAACAATATCCGCGTACGCTAAAGGAGGATATTAAACTACTTAACAAAGAACAATGTGATGTGGTTTTTCAACCGGATGTTCCGGAAATATATCCTGAACAGGACACCAGAACATTTGATTTTGGGCATCTTGATAAAGAAATGGAGGGAAAACACAGACCTGGACATTTTAATGGAGTTGCATCTGTTGTTAGTAAATTTTTTGATATTGTTCAGCCGGACAATGCCTACTTTGGAAAAAAGGATTTTCAACAATACCTCATTATCAAAAAACTTGTTGAATTGCTGAATATGAGTATTAATATTGTCCCCTGTAGTATTATCAGGGATAAATCCGGACTGGCCATGAGTTCAAGAAATATACTCCTCAATCCGGAACAAAAAAAGCAGGCTCCTGTTATTTATCAAACCCTGAAAAAGGCTGTGGAAATGTCATATTCATTATCTGTTGAAGAACTGACAAGATGGGTTATAGAAAGAATAGACAAGTACGAACATCTCAGGACTGAATATTTTGAAATCGTTAACAGTGAAAACCTGCATCCGGTAAAAAACTGGGGGGAAAAAGCGAACAAAACAGGATGTATTGCAGTTTATGCTGGTAATATAAGACTCATTGACAATATCCAATTTGACAATCAAAATTCAGTATGAGTGCAATCAGAAAGAACATAAATAGGTGAATTATGAATATCGAAGTATTAAAATCGAAAATACATCAGGTGACAGTCAGGGAAGCCAACCTTGAATATATCGGCAGTATAACAATCGATGAAGACCTGATGGATGCTGCCATGATGATTGAAAATGAGAAAGTACAAGTCGTCAATCTCAATAATGGTGAACGTTTTGAAACATATATTATTAAAGGTGAAAGAGCTTCGGGAAATATTTGTCTGAACGGACCGGCAGCCAGAAAAGCTGTTGTTGGAGATACGATTATCATTATATCATACGCTTCAATGGATTTCCAGGAAGCAAAATCCTGGAAGCCTATACTCGTTTTTCCTGATCCTGAAACGAATACATTAAAATAGTTGTCAAAATAATATAATAATACCAATATTTCCCCAATCACCTGCAAATATCCGTTTAGACTTGTCTCCTCACAGAATAAATATTATATTTATTTAAATATAATGACGCTTTTCACTACATTTGTTCCGCTAATAAACCTGATTTCTTAATGTTATTGTTATGCCTGAAAAATCGAATTTTGATTCTTTGTCTCAAAAAATTGTAACGATTGACAACATAAAACAAAGAATCACTGAAGCAAGAGCCAATAAAAAACAAATTATATTTACAAACGGATGTTTTGATATTATCCATCCCGGACATATTGAATATCTGAGCAAAGCCTCGGATTACGGCGATATTTTTATTCTTGGTCTTAATACAGATAATTCAATTAGGAAGCTCAAAGGTTCTGACAGACCTATACTTAACCAGCATTCCAGAGCGATCATTCTTGCCTCTATGTTTTTTCTTGATTATATCGTCCTGTTTGATGAAGAAACCCCTTATAATATTATTCAGTCCATTCAGCCTGATATCCTGGTAAAAGGTGGTGATTACAAGGCCGAAAATATAGTAGGGTATGACATTGTCACAAAAAAGGGAGGAAAAGTAATCACCATTCCTTTAACAGAAGGCTTTTCAACAACTAATATTATCAAAAAAATGAAAGAAATACCATGCCCGCAATAAAAACAACATATACATGTTCAAATTGTGGATCAAAACAACTGCAATGGATGGGCAAATGCCCGGTTTGCGGAGAATGGGATACCCTTGAGGAGGAAAAAGAGTTAAAAGTTAAGTCGTCGAAAATCATATACGGCGCTCAGCAGGAAAAACCCGTAGCAAAAAAAATCTCAGAGATTGATCCTGCCAAAACCAGGAGGGTAAAAACACAAAACAATGAATTCAACAGGGTACTTGGAGGAGGCATTGTACCCGGGTCGATTATTTTGATTGGCGGGGAACCAGGTATTGGAAAATCCACATTGGTATTGCAAATACTTATGCAGATGGAAAACACACAAGCACTGTATATCTCAGGTGAAGAAAGTCCTGAACAGATAAAATACAGGGCAGACCGTCTGAATAAAGGAACCAACAACTTCTACCTGCTTGGAGACACAGGTGTTCGAAATATTGTGGATGCCATTGAAAAGATCAATCCGGAAATTCTTGTTGTAGACTCCATTCAAACCTTGCAAACAGAGGAATTGGATTCAGCCCCGGGAACCGTCTCTCAAATCAGGCAATGTACCATCATGATTCAGCAAATAGCAAAGCAACGTCAAATTCCTGTGATTCTTATCGGGCATATCAATAAAGAAGGGAGTCTGGCCGGGCCGAAAGTACTTGAACATATTGTTGATGTTGTTTTGCAATTTGAAGGGGACAGACATCATGCTTACAGAATTTTGAGAGCGAATAAAAACAGGTACGGAGCCACTTCCGAATTGGGAATTTTTGAGATGGAAAATCAAGGATTAACTGAAATTATCAATCCTTCCGAAGTATTATTGTCTGATAATGCAGAATCTTTATCCGGAACCACTATTGCAGCCTCGATTGAAGGAATCAGACCTCTGATGATTGAAGTACAGGCCCTTGTCAGCAGCGCTGCTTACGGAACACCACAACGAAGCTCAACAGGTTTTGATATCAGGAGATTAAATATGCTTTTGGCTGTTCTTGAAAAAAGAGCAGGATTCAGATTATCAACTAAAGATGTATTTCTCAACATAACAGGCGGTCTTAAAATTATTGATCCGGCTATCGACTTAGCTGTTGCCTGTTCGGTGCTCTCCTCTGATTTGGATGAGCCAATTCCAAAAAACATGTGCTTTGCAGGTGAAATTGGACTCACCGGTGAAATAAGGCCTGTTAACAGACTTGACCAAAGAATCTCTGAAGCAGAAAAACTGGGTGTTGACAAGATCATACTCGCTACTTATAACCAAAAACAAATCTCTTCACTTCAAAAAAAACATATTCAAATTATTTGCGCGAACAAAATTGAGGATGTTATTAAAAATGTTTTTGGACAGCATTAGATTACATATCTAAAAACAAATCCTCCTGTATGGTGTCATCAACATCTACGTCTTTTTCGTATTCCTCATTTATATTTTCTTCCGAATCACAATCTATCATTTCAGGAGTTATTTGTGGCGGTAACTCAAATGTTTCGTCCTGACTGTAATTAAGCTCCCGGTTATTATAGACTTCTTTCATATAGAGCGCCCAAATGGGTAAAGCCAATGTATTCCCCTGTCCGATAGAAGTTTTATCAAACCTGATGCTCCTGACTTCTCCGCCAACCCACACACCGGTGGCAAGCCTCGGAACATATCCAATGAACCAGCCATCCGAATTATCATCTGTTGTCCCTGTTTTCCCGGCAATTTCAGCAGTGAATTTATATTTATAACGCAACTTCCGGCTTGTTCCGATATCTACGACCCCCTTCATCATGTCTACCATCAAATAAGCTGTTTCATCGCTGATTGCTTCTTCTTTTTTCGGATTTGCCTGGTAAATGATGTTTCTGTTTTTATCCTCAATCCGGGAGACAAAAACCGGTTCTGTGTAAATACCTTTATTGGCATAGGTACAATAAGCTGCTACCATCTCACATAATTTTACTTCGGCAGCGCCAACACATAATGAATAGACTGGTTCAAGCGGGCTGCGGACACCCATTTTCCGGGCAACATCTATGGTTGCTTCAGGGGTATATTTTTTCATAATCCAGGCAGAAACCTGATTGAGTGACCAGGATAATCCGAATTTCAGTGTAATTTCTTTTCCAATATAATCATCATGGCTGAAAGGATTGGAAAACCGGGGTATGTAATATGGAGGTTCTTGACCTTCAGGCATTTTAAAGGATACCGGAACGTTTGGAACTTTCTTACATGGAGAAAACTCACCCGGCATTACGGCAAGCGTATACAGAAATGGTTTAAATGTCGAACCAACCTGTCTTCTGGCGCCTGTGACATGATCATATTTAAAATATTTATAATCAAGTCCGCCAACATATGCTTTGACATATCCGGTAACAGGATCCATAGACATCAGTCCGGCGTTTAGAAAGTATTTGTAATACCGAATCGAGTCCATCGGGCTCATAATGGTATCTTTATCACCATCCCACGAAAAAACACGCATTTCGACAGGTTCATTAAATGCTTTTATTATCGAATCCCTTGATAAACCGGCTTCCCGGTAAACCCTGTAGCGTTCACTTCGTGTCATTGAGTTATACAAAATCTGTTTTACCTGTTGTTCTGTCAGGACATTTGCAAAGGGGCCTTTTGCACGTCCTCTCTTTTCTTCCAGGAAAAGCGGATGTAATGTCTTACCAACATGTTCATTAACTGCATCCTCTGCATATTGCTGCATCCTCGAATCAATAGTTGTATATATTTTTAGCCCGTCTGAATAAATATCATAATGAGTGCTATCGGGTTTTAAATTTTTATGACACCAACCATAGAGAGGATTTGTGGCCCATTGGGTTGAGTCGTCAATAAAAGCTTGCTCCATCCAGCTGGGGTATTGTTCCCGTTCGGGCTTACGGGCTGTCATTGTAGTACGGATAAATTCACGGTAATAGGTGGCCGAACCAACTTTATGATCAACCCTTTGAAATTTTATTTCTAATGGGATATTGACCAATGAATCATGCACCTCGTCTTTAATATAGCCATACTTATTCATCTGTCCCAAAACAATATTTCTTCTGCCTTCTGTCAATTCGCGCCTTCTGACCGGATTATAAAGTGAAGGATTCTGTAGCATTCCGACCAAAGTAGCAGCCTGTTCAATGGTAAGAGAATCCGGAGTAGTACTAAAGTAAATCTTCGAAGCGGATTTTATCCCAACAGCCAGGTTATTAAAATCAAACTGATTCAGGTATATTGAGATTATTTCATTTTTTGTGTAGCTTCTTTCAAGTTTCACCGCAATAACCCATTCATTCAGCTTTTGTTTGATTCTCTCCCATATCGTTTTTGAATGGGGCGAATAAAGTAATTTAGCCAACTGTTGTGAAATAGTGCTCCCGCCGCCACCACTGGGGTCTCCTAAAATTCCGGTTTTGATAATTGCCCTGACTACCCCTTTTAAATCAATGCCTGAATGCCTGTAAAATCTAATATCCTCTGTTGCAATGAGCGCATTCACAAGATGGGGTGAAAGACTAGAAAACTCAACCATTGACCTGTTTTCCCTGAAATATCTCCCTATTGTCTTCCCGTCAGCGGAAATGACTTCAGAGGCGATCGCGCTGGTTGGATTCTCCAAAGCTCTGAAAGGTGGTATATAACCGGTATAACCTTTGGCTATCAGGTAAAACAACACAGCAAGTGAAATTATTGGCAATGTAAACAATATCCAGTAAAGTCTGATGTACCCCTTGTAATGTCTTTTAGTTGTCATAATATAAAATGTATAGAGTAAGAATATTTTATCAAAAAAACAAAAATAGATATAAAACCTGTTTCATTAAACGAAAATATATTTTTTATTATAATATTAAACAATACATGCATTAAAATTTGGAAATTGCGGTCTTAATTTTTTTACTTTGCAAAATTTTATTCAAATATTTCAATCATAAGTTAAATATTTTCACATGATAAAAAATCTTGTTATTGTTGAATCACCGGCAAAAGCGAAGACTCTGGAAAAATTTTTGGGAAAAGATTTCAACGTAAAATCAAGTAATGGTCATATAAGAGACCTTGACAAAAAAAATCTGGGAATTGATATTGAAAACAATTTTACCCCCCAATATATTATCTCACCGGAGAAGAAAAAAATTGTCACAGAACTACGAAAAGCAGTCAAAGAATCAGAAACAATATGGCTGGCATCTGATGAAGACCGCGAGGGAGAAGCTATTTCATGGCACTTGTCCGAAGTTTTAAAATTAAAACCGAAAGACAGGAAACGCATAGTTTTTCATGAAATCACGAAAAACGCTATTTTAAAAGCCATTGAAAATCCACGTGACATTGATGAAAATCTAGTCAACGCCCAACAAGCCAGAAGGATACTGGACAGACTTGTCGGATTCGAAATTTCTCCGGTCCTTTGGCGAAAAGTTAAACCCTCCCTGAGCGCAGGACGGGTACAATCTGTTGCTGTCAGGCTAATTGTTGATCGGGAACGTGAAATACTGGATTTTAACCCTGTTTCTTCTTTCAAAGTTACCGGGAAATTTAAAACATCAAAAGACAATACTGAATTTAAAGCTGACCTCGATCAAAGATTGGGAACTAAAAAAGACACCCTGAAATTGCTGAATGCATGTAAAAATGCAACATTTAAAGTATCTCAGGTGACTAAAAAGCCATCCAAAAGGAATCCGGCAGCACCATTTACAACTTCAACATTGCAACAGGAAGCTTCAAGAAAACTGGGTTACCCTGTCGCCAAAACCATGTCTGTGGCTCAACGCCTATACGAAAACGGGTTAATAACCTACATGAGAACCGACTCTACAAATTTGTCTACAGAAGCTATAAACAGGGCTAAAGATATAATCAATTCTTTGCATGGAGAAAAATACTCAAAACCAAGAAATTATACCACAAAAGTGAAAGGAGCCCAGGAGGCCCACGAAGCTATCAGGCCCTCATATATCGACAAAGAATCCATTGACGGTAGTTATGATGAACAAAAGCTTTATAGCCTGATATGGAAAAGAACAATTGCATCACAAATGAAAGAGGCGGAATTTGAAAAAACAACTGCAACAATTGATATTTCAACCACCAGCGAAAAATTTATTGCTTCCGGGGAAGTCTTAAAATTTGACGGTTTCCTGAAAGTCTATTTTGAATCTTCGGATGATGAGAAAGAAAAATCTCCGTTTGAGGACACATTACTTCCTCCGCTTAAAAATGGGCAGGAACTGTTTCCGGCAGCAATCGATGCTGTTCAAAAGTTTTCACATCATCCACCGAGATATACCGAAGCCAGTCTTGTGAAAAAACTCGAGGAACTTGGAATTGGGCGCCCATCAACATACGCCCCAATTATTTCAACCATTCAGCAAAGAGATTATGTTATTAAAGAATCCAGGGAAGGATTTCAAAGAAATTATACCCATATCATCCTAAAGGATAATAATATAAAAGAACACACAAAAACAGAAATAACCGGCGCTGAAAAATCAAAACTTTTCCCAACTGATATTGGCATGGTAGTTAATGATTTCCTGGTTAAATATTTCCCAAAAGTCCTTAATTTTAACTTTACAGCAAATGTAGAAAAAGAATTTGATATCATTGCCGAAGGTAAGCTTGACTGGAATAAAATGATAGATAAATTTTACAAGCCATTCCATAAAAATGTTGAAGCAACTCTTGAACTTTCGAAAAAAGATGTAGGCGAAAGGAAGCTGGGAAATCACCCGAAAACCGGGAAACCTGTTGTAGCAAAAATAGGACGTTACGGGCCAATTGTTCAGATGGGTGAAAGTAATATGAAAGAAGAAAAGCCAAAATTTGCCAGCCTGAGAAAAGATCAGCTCATGGAAAAAATCACCCTCGAGGAGGCAATTGAACTTCTGGACCACGCCAATGAAGGCAGAAAACTCGGCAAGCACCCTGAATCCGGCAGAAATGTCTATGCCAGAATCGGTAAATACGGGCCATTGGTTCAAATTGGTGAAAATGATGATGAGGAAAAAAAATTTGCAAGTCTTAAAAAGGGACAAACAATTGAAACAATTACCCTTGAAGAAGCCCTGGAATTATTCAAACTTCCGCGAACTGTCGGCAAATATGAGGACAAGGATGTTGTTGCTGCCATTGGCCGGTTTGGTCCGTACCTCAGGCATAATTCAAAATTTTATTCCCTAAAAAAACAGGACGATCCAATTAGTATTGATATTAACAGGGCAATAGAGGTGATTGAGCAAAAACGCGAATCCGACAGAAAAAGACTCATAAAAGAATTTGAGGGAAAAAGCGATCTGAAAATAATTAAAGACAGGTGGGGACATCCTTCCATCTATTACAAAAAGAAATATCACAGAATACCTTCGAAAACTGATCCGCTTTCTCTCTCCTATGATGATTGTAAAAAACTTGTCGGAGACACTTCTTCAAAAAATAACAAAAAAGCAAAGAAAAAGAGCACAAAAAAGTAACAATGAATTAATAAGGCTACTCATAAATCATTTATTAAACATTTTCTAAAGAATTTAAACCAATTTTTTTTTAAAATTTTATTATATTTGGCCTGAATGAAATTTTTTTAATGTACGGTAAGATTTTTGCATTCTAAAAAAAGACACGGGAATTCATGAAATATTGACCAAATATAATTTCTGAACTCAGTAAATTCGAAAGATAAAGGCGCAAGGCATCGTTTAATCCCGG
>CAZVTW010000248.1:0-8507 GCA_964629805.1 uncultured Bacteroidales bacterium
AGGCTTTGTTGAAATGTTTGTTGGTGTGGGCGCTTCACGTATCCGTGATTTGTTTAAACAGGCCAAACAAAAAGCGCCAAGCATTATATTTATTGATGAAATTGACACCATCGGGCGCGATCGTGGACGGGCACAGGTTTTCCAGTCGAATGATGAAAGAGAAAGCACCCTCAACCAGCTACTATCAGAACTTGACGGATTTGAGCCTAATACCGGCGTCATTGTTATGGCTGCCACCAACCGGGCCGAGGTCATGGATAAAGCTCTACTCAGGCCGGGTCGTTTTGACAGACAAATTCACCTCGAGTTGCCTAATATTGAAGAACGCAAACAGATATTTGGCGTTCATATGCAGGATTTGAAAATTTCAGAGGATGTCGACAAAGATTTCCTGGCAAAGCAAATTCCCGGGTTTTCCGGCGCTGATATTGCAAATATTTGTAATGAAGCCGGTTTAATAGCTGCCAGGGATAACAAGGACATCATTGAGCGAGAAGATTTTATTAAAGCAATTGACCGGGTCGTGGCAGGCATGGAAAAGAAGAGCCGCATTATTTCCGAAGAGGAGAAAAAGATTATTGCTTATCATGAATCAGGACACGCTGTGGCAAGCTGGTATCTCAAATATGCTCATCCTTTGGTTAAGGTATCAATTATTCCCCGTGGAAAGTCCCTGGGGGCTGCCTGGTACCAACCCGAAGAACATAAAATTATCACACGGTCAAGGTTTATTGATAACATCTGTTCAGCGCTGGGTGGAAGGGCCGCTGAAGAAATCACCTTTGATGAAATTTCATCAAATGCTCTTGATGATCTTGAACGGGCAACAAAACAGGCTTACAACATGGTGGCATACTACGGACTGAGTGATAAGCTCCGTAATATCAGTTTTTACGACTCAACCGGATCGTATGAACAGTCACTGCATAAACCCTACAGTGAAGAAACGGCAAAAATCATAGACCAGGAAGTAAAAGATTTTATCAATAAAGCCTATCAACGAACCAAAGACATTCTGCAGGAACATAACGATCAACTTGATGAGTTGGCAAATAGACTATTAGAAAAAGAAAACGTGTACAGGGATGAGCTTGAACAAATACTGGGGACACCGGAGTAAATATGCTAAATAGTGTCTGTCCATAAAGTCCGATCTCTTCGTTGGATTAAAAACCCTAAATCCTCATGTACATTAGTACACTGCGGTTTATGATTTTTAATCCGCCTCGACCTCGAACTTTCTGGCCGAGACACTTACTTTATGGATGGACACTAAATAGCTTCATTTTTCAGGTTTAACTCATGTGAAATAAATCCGTTCTCAATGGCATGTTTTTCTATTTCTTCGTGGTTTTTAAATATAAGCATGTCAATACCATAGTGTTTTTGAATTGAGAATGATTTTTTTAACAGCTGCTGATAACGTTTTTTTCCTTTCAGCGCCCTGATGTAAATACATTGAATTCTGTCCGGATATTTTTCCAGGATATCAGAATAGATTTCCGGATCGCGCTGACCACTGTCGCCAAACAGGATAAATTTCATCTCAGGATATGTATTAAGCAAAGTTTCAATTTTTTTGAACTTGTGCTGATGAGAACCTCCGCCGGATTGTAACAATTCCCTGAGACTGTATTTTTTTTCCTGGAGCAGAAACACGCCTTTTGGAAAATCCTGGAAATGACAGAAATCGTCAAGAAGGTCATAAAGATTCCATTCACTACTGGAAACATAAAAAAAAGGAATTTTGAATGTATAGGTGTTTGACTGATGAAAAGCAGTGTATACTCTTGTTATACCCTGAAAAGGCTTTCTTGTGGCAGCATTTTTCAGGAGCATCAGCCGTATTTTCCGAAGCATGTTTGTTGAATGAGATACAAGGAAAGTATCGTCTATATCAGATATCACAGCTATCTTACTATCTTGAGCAGGGATAAAAAATTCTCCCTTTACTGAAATGGCTTCAAAAGATTCAAAAACTTCATCAGCAATGGTGATAGTGACGTTATGCCAGATGTTTTTTTTATCAATATGATCGGAAGGTACAAATTCAAACAGGAAGTTTCCGTATTCATCCGTTTCGGTTGTTAGGATTTTTCCCTGAAAATCCAGTATGACCTGAATATGTGGAAAATAATCCCCGCTATATCGTTTTAGCATAGAAATGATATTTTTCCACAAGCTGTCTTTTGGTGAAGGCAGGGTCAGTCCTTTGTCTTCAATAACCGAACCCCTTATTGTCACTGTTCCGTGATTTCCATATCCCCTGTAAATGATTATTTTAGGACGGCCAAGCCAGCCAAGACGCTGTTTAATAAAAAATTTCATCCTTTTTAAAGGATTTCGGGACTTTCTTGCCGGATTTTTTTGTTTCTGTGGCACAATTATTTATTTTATTTGGTTAATACAATTAAATTTGTAACATTTATTATTCTTTACATGTAAAAATCGTTCCATGAATCAAAAAAAAAGTATTTTTTTGCTGAAATGGCAAAGTTTTGTATGATATATGGGCTGTGTCCAGTCCTAAAAGTCCCTTTGATGTATAATTTAACCAAAAGATTCCTCCCCGCGGCCGGAATCTCATACAATATTACTAAACAGTTATATGCTGAGCGGGCATAACATAAATTTTTAAAACGAAATAAAGTACTTATTTTGAAGTCGGTTATGGTTTTTTAAAAACGTAAGTTATGCCCAGTCGAAGTATACATACAATTTACAAATAAATAATAAACAATGTTAATACTATTTATCATAAATCCTGTATCAGGAAATGGTTCCCGTGAAAAGATTTTTGGTTTATTTGAACAGTATTCAAAAAGGATGAAATTTTCTTACAGGATTTATGAAACCATTAAACAACAGGACAGGCAAAATATATCCAAATTATTGAATGAGGATAATTATGACAGGGTCATTGTTGCCGGTGGCGATGGAACAATCAACATTGTTGGCAGTTTGCTGGTAAATACCAATATTAAACTCGGCATAATACCCATAGGTTCAGCAAATGGTCTTGCCCGTGAATTAGACATCCCTGATGATCCTGATGAAGCATTTAAAATTGCACTGGGAAACAATATCAAAGCCATTGATGCTATTCAATTGAATAATGGGAAATACTGTTTTCATTTGTCGGATTTTGGTTTAAACGCCAGGGTTGTTAAAAGATTTGAAAAATCAGGAAAACGTGGATTGGCTTCTTATGCCAGGCAATATATACGGGAATTATTCAGGGCCCATCCCGGAAAATTTAAAATTATATGTCAAAAACAACAGCTGATTGATAAGGCTGAAATGGTTGTAATTGCCAATGCAAGCCATTATGGAACAGGCGCTGTGATTAATCCGCCCGGCAACATCAACGATGGCAGGTTCGAAATCTGCATCATCAAACCTTATCCTGTTTATGCTATCTTCACTTTCCTGTTTGCTTTTCTCACCAGGCGACTGCATAAAATAAGCTATGTTAAAATTTTGTCATGTACGGATGCAACCATACACAATCTTTCACAACAACCTTTTCAGCTTGATGGCGAAGTATCCGGAGAACACCAGACAATACATTTTCAAATTATTTATCGTTGTCTTCATATTTTGACACCATGATTGGGCAAAAATAAATTTTTATTTTACACCTTCCTTCAAATATTATTCAACATAAACAACAGGACAATTAACGTTGGCAGCGCCAGTAACAAGGGTATTGGCTTCCTGTGCAGACTCAAGATCATTTACTGCTTCAAAGTCGTTATTATCATAAATATTTACAACCCAAAATGGAGAATAAGTTTCATCTGTCGGTATGGTTGCTATAACATTGTGGGTTTGATTACTGCCTTCTTCAGTCACAAATCCGGATGGAGGGCCACTGTCAGGATCATTTTCATCAGGATTCAGATTGAAGGTCACGTAAACCGGAGATAGAGGTATCTGTCCTGTTGCGGTGGTATTCAGCGCTTTTTCTTCAAAGGTAAAATAGGTCACTATTTTTCCTTTGTACCATCCCCTGATTAAGCCTGAATTTTCCGCCTGGCCGTATCTTTCGGTCGCTGTACTCCCATCCGGAACAACCGGACAATTAACCAGAACTGTGGTGGGTTTAATAGTAAATCCATTGTCAATAATTTCATCATAACTAGTGATAGCATTAGCGACATAATCATCAGGTACAGTCACTTTTGTCATCAGCCAAAAATCATTATAACCATTATCACCGGGAATGACATCAATGATATTCAACTGACCTGCTACCGGTGTTTCCTGACCTTCTTTAAACAGGACATATATTGGGGCAGGCGCCATAGGTTGAACATCAAAATTGTAATATCTTACAACTTGTCCGTTAGGCCCATAGGATTGTGTGATAAATGACTGTTCGTCAAAATTGACAGGCTCATCCGGCATGGGTAATGAGGCATCCTGGCTTCTTTGCATGAGTGTTCCTGCTTCGTCACTGAACCTGTCAATAACTGCTTTTTCTGCGCTTTCAGGGTCCTTTGCAACAAAATCATTACCATTGTCATCATCAGAGCATGAGTTCAAACCTGAAAGAACAACAAAAATGATAAAAATTAAAAAATAATAAGTTCTCATAATAAACTGTTTTAAAGTGTGTTATTTTATATAAAACAAAAGAATGAAACACTTGTTTAAACAAAGTTTTTAAAAAATGCTTATTATTTGATTCGTAAAACTATTTTAAATAGCATTGGTAATAAGCAAAACGTAGCGCAAGAATTAAATACAAAAAAAGCACGGCTATACACCGTGCTTTCCAGGTTGTTGTAATCCGGTTTTGAAATTTTTCCAATTTATTTTAGAATTCCTTTGCTTAATATATTATTTTATTTCCATTTCTTGATTTTTATAAATAAAAAATTTGTACCATTATAACCTCTGTCAATTTTTTTTAATCCATACATACGATTAAACATGTTTTTTTGTGGACATTCATTTTCCAAAACCCTCATGATTACGGATGAAAGAAATTATTGGTTAAATAAGCATTCTGATAGTCTATGAAAATCATTGTATCTTCTTTTTTGAAAATATATCGTCAAATTATAAAAATATGTGAGGAAAAAATACCTCAGCTTGTGAAAAAAATCCCCATGACATATTTTTAATTAATAGGTTTTCAGCAAATTACATTTTGGAACAATTATTTCACATTATTATCCAAAAAAAGATAAAAGCTATGAATATTTTAAATCCCGGTTACAGGATATTTTCTTTGATTAGTAGTATTTTATTGGTGATATTTGGCCTGGTAGCGCTTATTTTTCCATCTATAACACTGGTAGCGCTGGCCATTTATTTTGCAATCACAATTTTTGCAGGCGGTGTGCTGCATATTATTAGTTCAGTAAAAATGAAAGATGTAAGTTCAAATTGGACCTTTCTTTTACTGGAAGGGATTATTGGAATATTATTAGGGATTGTTATTATGCTGCGTCCGGAAATGGCCGCAACAGTATTTGTGATAATCATAGGTATCTGGGCTTTATTTCTTGGCGCTATGTTTTTGGTAATATATTTCCTCAGTAAAATAAGGGTTTTTGGCCGTGGTTTACTTTTATTGACTGGAATATTATCAAGCCTCTTCGGTGTTATTATCCTGGCTGAGCCGTTTGATAGCACACGTGCCATTGTTATTATTATTGGCATCTATGCCATTGCCTATGGAATATTTTCAATTATAAATAACTACAAAAAATATCATTAATTATGCAAGAAGTAGAAAAGTTAAAAGATAAAACAATTGCCATTTTAGCAACTGATGGTTTTGAAGAAATCGAACTGGCAGGCCCAAAGAAAGAACTGGAGCAGTATGGTGCAACAGTTCATCTGGTAGCGGATAAAACAAAAATAACTTCGTGGAAAAAGAAGCAGTGGGGCCATGAATTTGAAGTGGATAAATTAATTGCTAACACCAGTTCTGAGGGCTATGATGCACTTATAATTCCCGGTGGGGTTATTAATGCGGATAAACTCAGGAGAAGTAAAAAAGCTGTTGAAATGATTCAAAGCTTCAACAATGAGAATAAGCTTATTGCAGCTATTTGCCACGGACCACAGCTATTGATAGAAGCCGGTCTTGTAAAAGGAAAAACTGTCAGCGGGCATCACGCTATAAGAACCGACCTGATAAATGCAGGAGCAAATTATGAGGATTTAAGTGTAGCTGCTGATAACAACATTGTAACAGCCCGCGGGGCTGATGATGTTCCTTCTTTCCTGAAAAAGATAATTGGTATTCTTGATCAACCATCTTAATAGATAAACGATGAATATACTTATAACCGGGACCAGTAAAGGACTGGGTTACGGACTTGCAAAATATTACCTGGACAAAGGGCATTGTGTATTTGGCATAAGCCGGAAAGTAAATACTGAGTTACAAGCTTATTCCGGCTTTTCATTTCTTTCACTTGATTTATTTCAGTTCGGAGAAATTGAGAATAATATACCTCAGTTTTTATCTGATGTCACATCATTGGATTTGGTTGTACTCAATGCCGGTGTCCTGAATGGCATCAAAGACATGAAAGATACAAGTCTGAAAGAAATAAAATATGTCATGGACATCAATGTTTGGTCAAACAAAGTATTGATTGATGTTTTATTTGAACATATAAACAAAATCCGACAAATTGTGGCAATATCTTCCGGGGCATCAGTCAGTGGTTCCCGGGGTTGGAATGCCTATTCACTTTCCAAGGCAACATTGAATATGCTCATCAGTCTGTATGCAAAAGAATATACGGACACCCATTTTTGTACCCTGGCACCCGGGCTGATAGACACCAATATGCAGGAATATATTTCCGGATTGCCGGAGGACGAAAGATTTCCTGCGGTCAAAAAGTTGAAAAAAGCCAAAGGAACTCAACAGATGCCAAATCCCGGGGAAGCGGCGAAAATTGTTGCCGGGGGTATAAAAAAAGCCCTCAATGACGAAAGCGGCGCTTTTTTGGATGTCAGAACTATATCATAGTCGCTGAAAAAGGTTTGGAGCTATAAACACTGAGTTCAGAAATAATAATTTTATCAGTACCTGAATATGGCATTTACCGGTGAATTATTGGCCGGCATCTCTTCCTCTTCTGCCAGGTAAACATGACCTTGTTGTAAGAACGTTGATTTAGCCGCTATATCAAGCAAACAGGAATCACCATCTTCTTTTATATCTTTTTTTGATACTGAATTATACTCCTCATTATAGCCACCCCAAATATGTTGATTCTTTTGAACAAAGAGGGTGTCTATTTTGCCTTGAAAAGCTGCCGGAACAATTTCTTCTATATTTTCAGAAGTTCTGTCCTGGCTGGCCAGAAAACTATATTTTCCTGTTTTTTCTTCTTTATCTTTTAAAAAGTCATCCTTAATTTGTTCCCATGATTCTTTATGCAACTTCTTTTCGTCAGATTCGTCAGGATTTCCTCTCACAAATTTTTCATGGAGGTGGGGAAATGTATTTACCTTTTTGAACAGATGAAACACATTATCTACTGCGGCCACTATCATAGGAATTGAATAATCATTAATGACATTTTTGAGGTGAGTATCCACATCCCTGAGAAACTTTTCTGTTTCAACCTTTTTGTCGTCTTTACCACTTCCCTGCCCGTGAAACATAATTTGTGCTCCCTGGGTATATCCGGTTTGGTATTGAAGTGATTTTTGCTCATAATCTTCACCCACAGATTCGGAAATTGACCGGGGAACACTGTCTGCAATATTAATTTCAGAGATATGATCGCGTGAAGCAGAAAACAATCTGACACTTTGCTGACTTAAAGCTAAAAGAAAATATTGACCGTTTTCGTTAAATACAGGTATCAGTGGCAGAAGATAAAAATTATTCCCAACCATATAAAAATCCCTGAATGAGATTGGGAGATGATAATAAACAAAAATGTCTTTTGACCGGAAAACAGCCAATCCATTTGAAAGTTGCCGCCAAAATCCCGGGTCATCGACCATATCGAAACATGGTTTCAGGAAGTGGATGGCATCACTTTCATGAAAGCCTTTCTTCTTTAGGGTATTTTTTGCCTGTAATACTTTGTTCTTAAACCGGATATGACTATCCCTGTTTTCACCAGCGCTTTGGGTTGGAATATAAATTGATACGCAATTGTTATCCTTAACACTTGCTAAATCTTCAAAATTTTTTATTGTTATTATTTTCATGATATACTATTAAATTTATTCCTTATGAATTTATACACTTCGCCAAACAGAAAAACAACTGCAGATATGCTTGTGATAACAAAAATATCATTCCAGGCAAGGTCTTTGAAGTGGAACAGTTCCTGCATAAAGGGCAATTTGATTGCTGCAAATTGTAACACCAGTGATGCGAAAAACGCCAGTATAAGCCACTTGTTTTTAAAGAAGCCAATTGAAAAAACAGACCTTTTCAATGAACGCATGTTGAATGCATTGAAAACCTGTGTCATAGCAACAACAAGAAACACGCCTGTTCTGGCTTTTTC
>CAZVTW010000249.1:0-8482 GCA_964629805.1 uncultured Bacteroidales bacterium
AATAGTCTGTAAAAGAAATATAACCTATAAAAATGGCAAAGCCAACAATAAGAATGATAATCAGGTAAAGCAGAAATCTTAACAGTCTCATAATTTGAATATTTAGGGTTAATTTTTTCAAATTTCAGATCAAATTGAAACTACATATTGTTATCCTTAAGGATAACATCATGTGCCCCGCCTTCTACAATGCTTGTTGATGAAACAAGGGTAATCCTGGCTTTTTCTTTCAGCTTTTTGACAGAGGTTGCGCCACAGCTACACATGGTTGATTTAATTTTACCAAGCGTTACATTGAGATTATCCTTGAGTTTTCCTGCATATGACACATAGCTGTCAACCCCTTCTTCAAACTTCATGTGCCCCGAAACGCCGTGTTCATATCTTTGCCAGTTTCTGGCCCTGTTTGAGCCTTCTCCCCAGTATTCTTTCACGTAGTTGTTTCCAACGAGTAGTTTTCTGCCCGGGCTTTCATCAAACCTGGCAAAATATCTTCCCATCATTAAAAAATCCGCTCCCATAGCCAGGGCAAGTACCATATGGTAATCCTGAACGATACTGCCGTCGGAGCAAATCGGTATATACATGCCGGTTTTTTCGAAATACTCATCCCTGGCTTTTGTCACTTCCATCAAAGCAGTTGCCTGCCCGCGACCTATTCCTTTTTGTTCGCGTGTGATACAAATTGAACCACCGCCAATACCGACCTTTATGAAATCAGCGCCGGCCTCTGCCAGGTATAAGAATCCTTCCCTGTCAACAACATTTCCGCCGCCTATTTTTACATGTTCGTTATATTCCGTTTTAACATATTCGAGGGTTTCTTTCTGCCATTGGGAGAAACCATCGGAAGAATCGATACAGAGTACGTCAGCGCCTGAATTCACCAATTCAGGGATTCTTTCCTTGTAATCACGGGTATTTATCCCGGCACCGACAATGAGTTTTTTGTTTTCATCAGATAATTCGTTTGGATTTTCTTTGTGGTCTTCATAATCCTTCCTGAAAACAAAATATTGCAGATGCTGATCATGATCAATAATAGGCAGGCAGTTCAGCTTATTGTCCCAGATAATATCATTTGCTTCATTGAGCGATATACCAAGCTTGCCGGTGATAACTTTTGGGAAGGGTGTCATAAAGTCTTTTACTTTTTTTTCGAGCGGGTCTCTGCTGGGACGATAATCCCGGCTTGTAACTATCCCCAGGAATTTTCCGTTTGATGTGCCATCTTCGGTAATTCCCACAGTTGAGTAACCGGTTTTGGCTTTTAAATCTATAATATCCTTTAAGGTATGTTCCGGAGTCAGGTTAGCATCACTGACAACAAAACCGGCTTTGAATTTTTTGACTTTTCTGACCATTTCTGCCTGACTGTCAACAGGCTGTGAACAAAACAAAAAAGAAAGCCCCCCGTTGCGCGCCAAAGCGATAGCCATGTTATGATCCGAAACAGACTGCATGATCGCTGATACAAAAGGGATGTTCAGGTGAAGCGACGGTTCTTCATTTTTTTTGTGTTTTACCAGGGGAACTTTTAAGTTTGCATTTTCAGGAATACAATCTTTATCAGTCAGGCCGGGGATTAAAAGATACTCACTAAATGTTCTTGAAACTTCATCAATATATTGTGCCATGTTTTCCTATTCGTTTTTTTAACAAAAGTAATGTAAATTTTTGTGTTTCTTTAACGAAAAAAAATAAAATTGGTCAGGGAAAAATGGTATTGATGATCAAAAAACATAATCTATTTTGCCTGTACCAGTAACAACCAATGTCCTTTCGCGGGACACTTAAAAGTTAATTTCTGTTCGCCGCTAACAGTATCTTCATGTCCCCATTCATTTTTTAGAATATGTCCCCATGATACTTTGGCTTTCCCTTTTAATTCGCCTAAATCAAGTTCAACTTCCCCGCCATCTGTAAAATATACAGCATAATCATAACCTGGTTTTGCGCGGCAATAGGCTTCATTCGTATCCCTTTTTGAAAGCATATTGTTCATTGGCGAAGCATTAAAAAAGTCCATTTTATCGACTAGTTCCCTGGTACTCTTAATAACCATCTGTGTTGTTTCATTCAGTCCCTGTCCGGATGTAGGCCTGTGAAACCGGGCGCTGGCACAACCCATGAATACATTTTGTACAAATGACTCAATGGCATTTCTTGTTGTTTGATGTTTCCCCCCGTCGTTTCCGTAAATTTTTACATTGTTAACAGGTCTTAGTTTTCCGGTTTTTTCTAACCTGTTTATTTGTTTTAGTCCGTTGTCCCAGTGTTCCTGCCCGTCTTTATGGTTATTTTGTGAGATATCAACAAAGCTGTAAATTTCAGGGTGGTCCATTGTTTCGAGGTGAAAAGCATGGGAAAGGTTGTGCGGGTCCCACATTTCGGTTACGTTAACTACTTTTCCGGAAAGGTTTGCTTTCTCTCGAATGTATTTTGACCAGAAACGGCCCCAGTCGGCTGTCACCGAGGTTTCATTATCAATGCAGTACAAAACATTATCATATTGAAGTGCATAAGAAAGCAGTTTATCTA
The DNA here is from genome assembly GCA_964629805.1 of uncultured Bacteroidales bacterium. GTDB lineage: Bacteria > Bacteroidota > Bacteroidia > Bacteroidales > CAZVTW01 > CAZVTW01. The sequence continues at coordinate 2,542 of CAZVTW010000249.1, forward strand.
CATATTGTTGCTGATGCCACAAGACAGGTGCAAGTGCCATTTGCTCAGGAATGCTTCTGAAAAAGTTGTTTTCTGTATACACAGGATGCGTTTCCACTTTTAATGGCAATTTACTCCTGCGTTCGTCATAGTTGATGTTGTTATTCGGATTATAAGGATTAACCTCCCAGTTGTCGCGATAAAAATCAAAAGTGGCCCACAGTTCAATCTGGACGATGATATCGCGTTTGGAAGTTTCTTCCAGAAAGTTTTCAAAACGGTTCCAGTATTCTTTATTCCAGGAATTGAGATCATACAATCCATTTTCGGTCTTTTCAAATGGCCAGACATTACCTTCATCCCGGCTGGACATGGTATTTCTGACGTAGTTACCGCCAACCTGCTGCAGGATATCAAGTTGTTTTTCCACATCAGGCATTTGAAACAGATTATCTTCATCTGAACCACCAAGCAGCATAATGGTTTTACCTTTGTATTGCCAGTACTGTAGATGTTTTTCACTCGCGCTCAGTCCCATTTTTCCTGTTTTACCAGTCTGACAATAAACACTTAGAGACCAGAAAGAAACCAGAATGAGGGATAAAAGCCATGTTGTTTGTCTATAAAAGTTTAACATGATATAAATAAATTAAATTGATTAATAATTAAGCATCAAATATAGTGAAATTCTTTAAAAGGTTGTTGTTCGAAATATCTTCGAAAAAATTCTGACAACCATTTTTTTATGCTTAAGTCTATAAAAATCAATATTATGTGTGTTTTCCTTGTGGCTGAATATCAGGTTGAGGATTTTTTCCGTAAAAATACAAAAACCTGATAAAAAACAAAGACAGACAAGTACATTCCTTATACAATAACTCCTTATAATATATCACATGCAATTGTTGACGGTTAATCTGTGTATTCCTCAAAAAAAATCATTAACTTTATCATGATGAAGTGATTGTATGTTCATTATATGGAATTACATACATATTTGAAACCGGATTATCATTTCAGTATTATGACGGCAGTTTCAGCTATTTATAATTCAGAGAACATTCCGGTTTTTCAAGATGTTTATAGAATACGATAAATTTGATTATTGAGACTTTAACAGAAATATACCTGGGAATTATATTTATAGTTTTATCCTAACAGAATGGACAGAAAAAATGAAAGCACAGCGCCTAAAATCCAATTAGGAAAAGTTATTCAGGATACAATTGAAAAGTCCGGGAACTGGATTATTATATGTAATTATCATAAGCAGTTCGAATATTGTTCTCCTGTCTGTATAAAATATACCGGTTATTCACAGGATGAATTTATGAGGAATCCTGTTCTTTTTTTTGATATCATGAAAGGTGACGATAAAAAACAAATACAAAATTGTTTTAACCATAAATATACCACACCCCATACGGATGAGATTAAATTCAGAATAACAAAAAAGGACGGACATACATCCATTTTACATGCATCAATTTATGGCGCTATTGATGATAAAAAAGGTCAAGGAAATAAAATATTGATAATTAAGCAGGTCCCTGCATCAAAAGATATCAGTCAGGAAGAGGTACAATTATCAAAAGAGAGCAGCCTCCTGACAGAGACAAGTAAAAAGCAGACATATTTTGATACAGTGGCTTTTGATATTAACCCGGTTGCTATTGTCATCGTCGATAAAAAAGGCATTATAACAGAGGCAAACCGACAGGCAGAAGTTACTCTGGGATTGGAAAAAGATGACATGACATTGCGAACTTATAAGGATCCCCTTTGGAAAATAACGGATTTTGATGGGAACGATTTTCCCTCAGAAGGATTACCCTTTGAAATGGTAAAAAGAACAGGTAAACCGGTTATTAATATCAGGCATGCAATTATTACTCCTGATAACAGAAAAGTGAATTTAGCCATCAATGCCAGTCCCATATTTGATGATAACAATGTATTTGATGGCATGATTGCTACTATGGAGGATATAACAGAAAAGACCCGCATTGAAAAATCACTGGAGGAGCGGGAAGAAAATTTCAGGAGTTTCTTTACAAATATAAATGATTTACTCTTTGTTATTACACCTGCCGGGAAGTTTATCAATGCAAATGCGATGATGCTAAAGACTACCGGATATGAGTTTGATGAGATTCTTAATATGTGTATCACAGACATTGTGAATCCACAGGATAAAGCCACAATAAAGCATGTTTTTAAATTGCTTGATAAATACGAAAGTCATCAATTCAAAGCCACATTTATTTCCGGGACAGGAGAACTTATTTATCTGGATATACAGATGAACAAAGGAACCTGGAATTCACAACAAGTCATAATTGGCGTATGCCGGAATATTACAGAATTAGTATTTTCCGAACAAAAATTTAACAAGGCTTTTCATTCAAACGTTGTCGCAATGGCCATATCCGACTTGTCGACCTATACTTTTATTGATGTCAATGAAAGTTTTGAAGAATTAAGCGGTTATTCAAAAGAAGAAATTATAGGGAAATCAACACTTGATTTACACCTGTTTTACTATCCGGAAGAGCGGGATATTTTATTAGACCAAATTTTCAAAGAGGGGTACGTTAGAAGTACCGAGTTTTCTTTCAGGAGCAAATCCGGTCAGAAACTTAATGTCATTTTCTCGGCAGAAACATTCCAGGTTTCAGATAAAAGATTTCTTTATAGTGTAATCAATGATATCACTAAACGTGTACATGCAGAACGCGCGCTTAAAGAAAGTGAAGGGCAGTTTAAAACCCTGGCTGATAATGCACCGGCAATCATTACGAAAATTAATGCTGAAGGCAGAATCCTGTATCATAATAAATTATTTGAAAAGCAATTTGGCCAGGGCATTGGAGAATTTATATATTCATTTATTCCGGAAAAACATTTGCCAAATGTCAAAAAAAGTATCTCAAAGGTTTTTAATGAAAGACTTTCCATGAGGTTTGAACATGAGGGATTATCCCCAGGGGGAGAAATATCCTATTTCAGATCACGAATATCCCCCATAAAATCCGATACCGGCGTTGAATCAGCCATTATACTTACCCGCGATATTACAATTACAAAAAAAGCAGAAGAAAACCTGTTAAAACTGAACATTGCAGTGGAACAAAGCGCCAATTCTATTGTCATAACAGACACCAACGGAATGGTTGAATATGTGAATGACAAATTTTGTACCCTGACAGGTTATTCGCCCGGTGAAGTGATCGGTAAAAATCCCCGCATTTTAAAATCCGGGAGGCAGTCGGAAAAATTCTATAAGCAAATGTGGAGTAATATTTCCCAGGGTAAAGAATGGAAAGGTGAATTCCTGAATAAAAAGAAAAACGGGGAATACTATTGGGAATATGCCACAATAGCCCCAATAAGAAACAAACAGGACCAGATAATTAATTATATTGCCATTAAAGAAGATATCACCAAAAGAAAGGAAAGTGAGGAATTATTGCAACAGCGTATCCGGTTCATAGAATTCATTGGTGAAATATCATCCGGTTTTATCAATATCCCGGCCGGAGAAATAGACAGTCAAATTATCAGAACACTTGAATTTGTTACTGAATATGTTCATGTTGAAAGAGGATATGTTTTCATTGTTTCAGAGGATAGAAAACACATTTCCCTGACTCATGAATTTTGTAAACCCGGTATTCTTCCACATAAAGGGATATTAGATTCTATAAGCCTTGAAGGACTTGAAGATTTTATACAAACCCTTGAATCGGGAAAGCCGGTTAAAGTTAATGTTTCTGAATTGCTTGATGATGAAAAGAATAGCACTATGCTGAAAATTCTGAAAAAACTTCAGATAAAATCATTTATCAACACACCGATGATAATTAATAAACAACTCATTGGATATATCGGTTTCGATACAACTTCTGTTGAAAGAAAATGGAAAAAAGATACCATTGATGCAATTAACCTGACAGGACAAATTATTGCCAATGCCCTTGAAAGGCAACAGACAGAACAGGCACTGAAATCCAGTGAAGAAAGACTGGCCAGGATTATTGCTTATTCCCCCATTGCCATTGGTGTTACAGACCTGGAAGGAAAAGTGTTAAATGTTAATAAAAAATTCATTGATTTGTTTGGCTATAGCCATGACGAGATTCCGACTCTTACTCATTGGTTTCATATAGCTTATCCTGAAGACATGTACAGAAAAAGGGTAAAAGAAACCTGGGAAGGGGATATCAAAGACGCCATAAAAACAAATACTGATATTCCGTCACGTATATACAAGATAAAGACAAAATCGGATATAGACCTTGATATTGAAGTTAAATTCAGGATATTCGGTGAACGGAATATTGTTATTTTTCATGACATAACACAGCGTTTACAAGCCGAGCGTGAACTAAAAAAAGCCAAAGATGATGCCGAACATGCCAACCAGGCTAAAAATATTTTCCTGGCTAATATGTCTCATGAAATACGTACGCCAATGAATGCTATTCTTGGATTTGCCAGTTTGCTGGATAAGCAACTGGAAACCGAATCCCAGAAAGCCTATTTACGGTCAATTGAATCAAGCGGAAGAACACTCATCAATCTTATCAGTGATATACTGGACTTAACGAAAATAGAGGCAGGAAAAATGGAAATATATCCTGAGCCGGTTCGTATTCAGGATATTATTGATGAATTAAAACATATTTTTGCGCTTGAAATAAGAAATAAGGACCTTGAGTTTTCCGTCTCTTTTTCAAACTCTTTTCCTGAGTATTTGCTATTGGACGAATTACGTTTAAAACAAATTCTACTTAACCTGGTTGGGAATGCTGTGAAATTTACAGACCAAGGATTTGTTAAGCTCAATGTACAGGGAAAATATGAAATAACAGACCAAAAAAAGCTCAATTTACACATTAAAGTAACTGACAGTGGTATCGGTATACCAGCAGCTTATCATGAATCAATTTTCAAACCATTCAGGCAAAAAGAAGAAAAAGACAGCAGACAGTATGGGGGGACTGGACTTGGTTTAGCAATCACAAAACGACTTGTTGAAATGATGGGTGGCGAAATATTCGTGCATAGTCAACCGGGACAGGGTAGTACATTCACTGTTATACTAAGCAATGTAAGTATTATTCAGGAAGATAAGCCAATCAGTTCTATTGATGATGATTCGTGGCAGCATTATAATTTCAGGGAAAGTACGGTGTTAGTTGTTGATGATATTGAGTCGAACAGAATGTACCTTAAAAATATTCTTGAAAACCAAAATTTAAAAGTTCTGGAAGCAGAAGATGGCATGGATGCAATCAGTGTTGCAGAAAAAGGACAACCTGATATTATTTTGATGGACCTGATGATGCCGCGACTTGACGGTTACGAATCTGCGAGGATCATAAAATCTGACAATAGAACTTCATTAATTCCAATTATTGCTGTAACTGCTTATGCACTGGAAAAGAGGAAGGATAATCAAAAGCTCCGATGGTTTGACGGATTCCTGGCGAAACCTGTAAATCCCAGAGATATTATCAAAGAATTATCACGTTTTATCTCATTCAGGCAGGAATCTGTGGACGATAAAAAAGATTTTTCCAATGAACTTGAAAGATTATCAGGAGATGCACTTATAGACCTTCATGATTTATTGACTGGCCAGTTTTATAAAAAATGGCAGGAGACTTGCACAACGCATATCTTTGGAAAGATTAAAGAATTTGGTTCAGGTATGAATAACCTTGGAAGAAAATATAATTTTGGGACATTGATTGAATATGGACAAGACATAATGAATCTGGTCGATGAATTTAATCTTGAAGGTATTAAAAGCAAGCTAAAAGATTACACTGATATTCTCGATTCGATGAATGTATACATGAAAAAGATGAATATAGACTGAATTAATTTGTGAGTTTATTCCTTTTTTTTTTAATTTAAGTTTTCTATAGATAAATAACAAGAAGATGCAAATTGA
>CAZVTW010000250.1:0-8445 GCA_964629805.1 uncultured Bacteroidales bacterium
ATATTTTTTAAAACGCTTTGTATGAGCTTCAATAGCAAAACGTTCGCTAACAAACCTGTTATTTTTGAGCATTGACTTGAGGTGTTTCTTGTGCTCCCTGCCAAAACTAAAAAAGTCGAGATTTAAATCCTGCCGAAAGGTGGTATTGATAACAATCCCTTCACTGTTGATGATATAAATATCTTCCAGACCCGGGTTCATTCCCAGTTCTTTTCTTACTTTGAATAAATCAAGTTGCCGTAGATTTTTATTAGGAATGAGATAATTTTCTAAGATCTTTCTGCTATTTTCCTTCATTTTTCTATCTAACCGGTCTTCTACAATATCAAGCGCCAGATCTTTAAATAGCAACATCTGAACAATATCTTCGGATATAATATCATTTTGCCTTGTGTATGATTTTAAAATAATACTTCGTGTGTGCTGATAATTCAAAAATGCCAGTAAAACAAGTGAAATGATGATTGGGATAATCAAATTTTGTATTATCTGACGGAATATCGTTGTAGAACCCATATCTGTTTATTAATTCTCCCATGAAGGGCTTGATGCGAAATAGACTGCAGAGAATAAACTAAATAAATCCAACTGGTTATCATGCCTGTGCCGATTCAATCTGTATAAAAGGAATTAAAATTTCTTCGTATCGATTAAATCGACACCGACATGCTAACCCTTCGGTATTCCCGATTTATCAATGCGGGACATAGTATACCAACAATTTTTCAATAATGAAAGCGGATTGGTATAAATTTCGTTTCAAGCTCTAAATTCTTTCAGTCAGCTTACAATGTCTTGAATGTATAATGTATGCTGTATATAACTTCATAAATATACTCATAATATTTTACAATAATATTGATTTTTTCATTTTTTTTATGCCTATAAAAGGGACCTTTGGTGATTATTCATGTAAAAATACGCTATATTTTGATGAAAATTTAAAAACCCATTGCAGCTAAAGAATAACATCTTGTTTCATATTTTTTTTCAATGACAGGGAAATACTTTCTACCTTTGTATTTCAAAAACATCTAAATCAAATCATATGACTTTATCCCAAAGGATAGAAGCTTTCTCAAAAACAGGAATCTTAATCGATGAAATTCTTCAATTCAGTAGCGGCGATCAGTCAATACCTGTGACAGACCAACATCATGCCTTTTTAAAGGTTGTAGATTCGGTTGTTCACTCAAACCCCTGGTTTACGAAAGAAAATGTTTTATTTTCGTTAAAGAGCTTAAAAAAAATTCTCAACATTGATGAGTTACTTGCCTGGACAGATTTTTATAGATTAAATGAACAGAACACAAATCCTCTTACCATTGGTGTTGTTATGGCCGGGAATATACCATTTGTTGGATTTCATGATTTTCTCTCAGTTCTTATTACCGGACATATTTGTTTGATTAAACCATCATCCAAAGATGATAAGCTTTTAAAAGCATATATAAACATCCTGTTACAGGCCGAACCAGAATTTGCTGACTATATTAAAATTGAGAAACATGTTTTAAAAAAATTTGATGCGGTTATTGCAACAGGGAGCAATAATACATCACGGTATTTTGAATATTATTTTGGCAAATACCCTCATATTATCAGGAAAAACAGGAATTCCGTAGCAATTTTAAATGAAAATGAAACGGAAAATGAGTTACAGGGGTTGGCAACAGATATTTTCACCTATTTCGGACTTGGTTGCCGGAATGTTTCAAAACTTTATATCCCTGTAAATTATAACATTCAGAAGCTGGAATCACACTTCAGGGATTATAACCATGTTATCAACCATCATAAATATGCCAATAATTATGATTACAACAAGGCAATATATATGATGAAGGAATTGCCTTTCCTGGATTTGGGATATCTGCTTCTTCGCGAAGAAGCATCGCTTAGTTCTCCGGTTGCAGTTTTGCACTATGAGTTTTATAAAAATGAAAAAAAACTTGAAAATATCCTTATGCAGGAATCGGATTCAATTCAGTGTGTTGTTTCTAAACGAAATATAACCGCCTCGGATGTTTGTTTCGGACAAACGCAATATCCGAATCTCAGAGATTACGCTGATAACGTTGATACAATCAAATTTTTATTAGATTTGCCTGTTTCATGAAATACTTAATAGTCATAGCAGGCCCGACAGCCGTGGGCAAAACAAAGGTTGGTATAAGACTGGCAAAAAAATTGAATACTGAAATTGTATCGGCAGATTCACGGCAAATATTCAAAGAACTAACAATTGGCACAGCTGTCCCCACATGCAAAGAATTATCTGCTGTCAGGCATCATTTTATTCAGAACAAATCAATTTTTGATTATTACAATGCCAGCAAATATGAATATGAAGTGCTTGATTTGCTAAAAAATCTTTTTCAGACATATGATATTATTCTTATGGTTGGTGGTTCAGGTTTATATATTGATGCTGTTTGCAGAGGAATAGACGATTTGCCCGAAATTAACCCGGAAACCCGGGCCTTCTACCAAAAAAAATATGAGGAAGAAGGAATTGAGGGATTACGCAGAGAATTAAAACTTATAGATCCGGCCTATTATAAAGAGGTGGACCTGAGAAATCATACCCGTATTTTACGGGCTCTTGAAGTATTCGCCATGACCAACAGGAAATATTCTGAATTGCGTACAGGGCCTCAAAAAAAACGTTTTTTCAAAATCCTTAAACTTGGGTTGAATATGTCCAGGGAAGCTTTACACGAAAACATTGAAAAAAGAGTTGATTCTATGATGGAAAAGGGACTTATAGATGAAAGTAAAAAATGGTTTGAACACAGAAATCTAAACACATTAAACACGGTAGGATATAAAGAATTGTTTGATTATTTTGACGATAAACATTCTCTCGATTCAGCTGTTGAACTTATTAAAAGAAACACAAGACGTTATGCCAGAAGACAAATAAGCTGGTTTAAAAGGGACAAATCATTACCCTGGTTTCACCCAAATGATTTTGACGGTATACTGAAAGAAATTGAAATGTCAATCAAAGAAAAAAAATGAATTACACGCCACCGAACAAATTAAAATATTTCAATATTCGTGTCTATGCTGTTATTATTAATGATGATAATCAGGTACTTTTGACAGATGAATTCAGGCTGGGCATAAAAATGACAAAATTTCCCGGTGGTGGCCTGAAATTTGGCGAAGGAACAATTGATTGTCTTCAAAGAGAGGCCATTGAAGAATTCGGACAGGACATAAAAATAATTGATCATTTTTACACGACAGACTTTTTTCAGCCAACCTTTCACAGAAATGATCAACAACTTATCAGCATCTATTACCTGGCTGAATTTTCTGAAAAAATACATTTCAAAATTTCAAAACGAAAATTCGATTTTGAAAAACTTTATGATGGTGTTCAGTCATTCAGATGGATTAAAATGACTGAACTCACCCCGGAAGATGTTACTTTCCCGGTTGACAAAAAAGTCGCGGCATTAATTCGTGATAAATTTTTAAATGAATGAAAATGAATAAAAAACATTTTTTTAGCATTGTCATACCTGTTTATAACAGGCCACATGAAATTGATGAGTTACTCAACAGCCTGATGAAACAGACATACAAAAATTTTGAGATTATTGTTGTCGAAGATGGTTCCAGAATTAGCTGTCACAATATCGTAAAACAATATGAAGATTTCCCTGAACTTCATTATTTTTATAAAGAAAACACAGGGCCTGGAGACACAAGAAATTATGGCGCCCGGAAAGCACATGGAGATTACATCATATTTTTTGATTCTGATTGTATCATTCCTGCCTCTTATTTCGAAGAACTTAATAAACAATTACAATCTTATCCGGTTGATGCTTTTGGTGGCCCGGACATGTCACATCCCTCATTTACACCAATTCAAAAAGCCATCAGCTATTCAATGACCGCTTTTCTTACCACAGGAGGTATTCGTGGCGCCAAATCCAAAATCACTACGTTTTATCCCAGAAGTTTTAATATGGGAATAAAACCTTCTGTATTCAAAACAATTGGTGGTTTTTCACAAATGCGTTTTGGAGAAGACCTGGATTTCAGTTTGCGATTGGTAAAATATGGATATTCAACAACGTTGTTTAATTCTGTTGCTGTTTTTCACAAAAGAAGAACCGATTTTAAAAAATTTTTCAAACAAGTCTATAATTCCGGAATAGCACGAATAAATCTCCAATTACTTCACCCCGGCTCTCTGAAAATAGTCCATACCATTCCTTCCCTGTTTGCTTTGTCAGTTATTGTCCTTATTTTTTTATCTTTTTTTTATTATATTTTTATTTTCCCGGTTCTTTTGTATATTGTACTCGTATTTTTTGATGCCCTGATGAAGGAAAAAAGCATGCGGGTTGCCTTAGCATCAGTTATATCTGCTTTTATACAACATTTTGCTTATGGCACCGGTTTCATGAAAGCATTGATGAGCGTTATGCTTATGAAAAAAAAATTACGTCACGCTTTTGTAAATAATTTGTATGATTGATGAGTCCGCTCCCAGAAGCATGATTTTTTGTCTCTGAGTCGAGTATTAGTAACGCAAAGTTTGGCGATAAATGGACTTTTAGGAGTGAATTCATTGATAAACCTGTTTTGATATTTTTTTCAAACATTCAGCCTGAAGAGAAACTATTAAGAAAATAAATATGTCAAAACACAAGAAAGTTACGAAAGAAGAGGCCTTTCAAAAAGCTGCAAAATTATGTAGTTCAAAAGAGAAATGCAGATCAGAGATTGAACGCAAACTCCGGGAATGGCAAATGCAAGAGGGTGAGTTGTCTGACATAATAGATAAACTGGAAAGTGAAAATTACATTGACGAACAACGATTTGCTGATGCTTTTGTGAGTGATAAATTTAAATTAAATAAATGGGGCAAAATAAAAATTCATTTTGCTCTTAAAGAACGTAATATTGCGGACCATATAATCCTTAAAGCAATATCCAACATTAATCCCAAAGATTATCAAAACACCATAGAAAATGAGTTGATGAGTAAAAAAAAGCAGCTCAAAGGTTTGGATATCTATCAACTCAAGAGTAAACTCATTCGATTTGGTCAAAGTAAGGGATTTGAAAATGATATAGTGTTCACAACAGTGAGTGAACTCATCAAATCCAGGAATGTGTGATGCAAAGCAGGAGTCCTTTCTCTTTTACATTATAATAATGCAATTGAATGTCTTTAAGAATTTTAGATGATAAGTTCATGTCATTTTAAAGCCTCTATGCAACAACCACAAATATTTTTGATGGTTTGTCAAAATATGTTAATTCTGCCAGCTTCAATACACTACAATATAATACCTTGATTTATAAACACATTATTAATTTAATTTGAATTAAAGTGTTTTATTACACCATCTTATCATTTGAAAAAAATATTTTATAATTTTATGCCGTTTTTTAATATAAAATTAAATAATCGTTAATGTTATGATATTACAAGAACACATAGAAGAACTTGAAAAGCGCCTGGATGCGCTGAGGAGGCATCTTTGACATTGATGGGAAACGAATTGAAATTGAAAACCAGGAGGAAAAATCCAGAGACCCGGGCTTTTGGGAGGACCCACAAAAAGCGGAACAGCATCTTAAATCAATCAATTCCCTGAAAAAATGGATTATTGATTATGATAATGTACAAGCTGCTTTAGAGGAACTGGAAGTTATGAAAGAATTTACCGCTGAAGGTGTGGCAACAGATGAGGAAGTCGAACAAAGCTATCAAAAAACCTTATCACTTATTGAAACCCTGGAATATAAAAATATGCTACGTAAGAAGGAGGATGAATTCGGAGCATTATTAAAAATTAATGCCGGGGCAGGGGGGACAGAAAGTCAGGACTGGGCTGAGATGCTACTTCGCATGTATATCAGATGGGGTGAACGAAATAACTTTAAAGTGTCACAAATCCATCGTCTTGATGGTGATGAAGCTGGCATTAAGTCGGCAACCCTGCAGTTCACAGGAGATTATGCTTATGGATATCTCAAAGGCGAGAGCGGCGTACACAGACTCGTCAGGCTTTCACCGTATAATGCACAGCACAAAAGACAAACATCTTTTGCTTCGGTTTTTGTCGCACCTGTGGTTGACGACACCATTAAGATAGACATTAATCCGGCAGAAATAGAATGGGATACATTTCGCTCAGGCGGCGCAGGTGGCCAAAATGTTAATAAAGTAGAAACAGGCGTCAGACTCAGGCATATACCCAGCGGTATTGTCATTGAAAATACAGAAACGCGTTCACAGGGCAAAAATAAAGAAAATGCCATGCGGCTGTTAAAATCGCAACTTTACGAGCTTGAATTACGTAAGAAGCAGGAAGAACAAGCCAAAAAGGAAAGCCAAAAGAAAAAAATCGAATGGGGCTCACAAATAAGAAGTTATGTTATGCATCCTTACAAGATGGTCAAAGACCTGCGAACCGAATATGAAACCTCTGATGTCCAGGGCGTCATGGACGGTGAACTGCATGGTTTTATCAAATCCTTCCTGATGGAATTTGGTGGCCAATAAGTAATTTCTTATGTTTGAGACCTAAATAATTAATATGCTTAGCAAAATGTTTAATTAAATAACTATCAAATGCTTACAATATATCATAATGGAAGGTGTAAACAAAGTTTTGCCGGTTTACAATATCTACAGGATAATAACATCGAACATAAAGTTTTTGAATATCTCAAGACACCTATTCCAAAAGATGAATTAAAAGGTGTACTTGAAAAGCTAAACATGAAACCAATTGATATTGTGCGGACTGAAAAAAAGATGTATGAAGAAAATTATAAAGAAAAGGATATATCAGACGACGAATGGATTGACATTCTCATCGAACATCCCAGGCTTATGAAACGGCCAATTGTTGCTTCCGAATCAAAAGCTGTACTGGCCATTCCTCCTGAAAAAATTCAGGAGCTTTTATAATGTATTAAAATCTTATTTTTGCTTCATGCCTGCTAAATAAATCCTGAGTTTAGCAGGTATTTTTTTTCGTAAATGCTTATTTTTGTTTAGGAATTATGTAATTATTTAGGAGCACAATTGAAAGAAAAGATTCCTCTCCGCCGGCTGGCCGAGAGGAATCTCAATACAAATTATTCTGGCAATACACTTTTTCCGGACAGTAGTAATATTTTTTGTCGCTCCTGCCAATAATCATTTTAAAAACATTCGGCGCCTAGTCGGATTTATTAAATAAACCTCAAAATAAAATCTTATGGAATACAGAATTGAAAAGGATACACTTGGCGAGGTCAAAGTTCCTTCAGACAAATACTGGGGCGCACAAACACAGCGGTCCCTGGAAAATTTCAAAATAGGGCCCGGCGCTTCGATGCCCCTGGAAATAATAAGAGCATTTGGCTATCTCAAAAAAGCAGCAGCCATCACAAATCACAAACTCGGTGTTCTCACGGCAGAAAAGCAACAGGCAATTACCCGGGTTTGTGATGAAATCATTAACGGAAAACTGGATGATCAGTTTCCCCTGGTCGTCTGGCAGACTGGCTCAGGGACACAGTCAAACATGAATGTAAATGAAGTAATTGCCAACCGGGCTCATGTCCTGGCAGGCAGAGCACTTGGTGAAAGGGATAAATTCATCCATCCCAATGATGATGTTAACAAATCGCAGTCATCCAATGATACTTTTCCAACTGCTATGCACATTGCTGCATACAAAATACTGGTTGAAAAAACCATCCCCGGAATAAAACTTCTTCGTGATACATTAAAAGAAAAGTCCGGGGCATTTATGGATGTGGTGAAGATAGGCCGCACTCACTGGATGGATGCCACGCCCCTGACACTGGGCCAGGAATTCTCAGGCTATGTTTCTCAACTTGACCATGTATTAAAAGCCTTAAAAAACACCCTGCCTCATCTGCTCGAGCTTGCCCTGGGTGGTACAGCTGTTGGAACCGGGTTAAACACGCCAAAGGGATATGCCGATGAAGTTGCCACGCAAATAGCCAAGTTGACTGGTTGTCCATTTGTTACCGCAGATAATAAATTCGAATCACTGGCGGCTCATGATGCAATTGTTGAATCTCATGGCGCTTTAAAACAACTTGCTGTCAGCCTGATGAAAATTGCTAATGATATACGTCTGATGGCATCAGGGCCTAGATGCGGTATTGCCGAAATTATTATCCCCGCCAATGAACCCGGTTCGTCTATCATGCCGGGAAAGGTCAATCCCACACAAATTGAAGCTATTACAATGGTCTGTTCCCAGGTCATGGGGAATGACGTTACAATATCAATCGGGGGTTCAAATGGCCACTTCGAGCTGAATGTTTTCAAACCGGTTATGATAGCTAATTTCCTCCAATCAGCCGGATTATTGGGGGATGCCTGTGTATCATTCAATGATAAATGTATTGCAGACCTCATGCCAAACGATGAAATGATAAAAC
>CAZVTW010000251.1:0-8436 GCA_964629805.1 uncultured Bacteroidales bacterium
AAAAAAATAGGAGGTAATTATGGAAATTTCACATGGTGCGAAAATCGGTGTTCAATAAGGAAAGGCCCGTTGCCCTTACGGCATTCTGTGGCATATTCCAGCGCCGTTTCATACACTTCCATAACATCATTGCCATCAATCCTGGAACTTTTTACACCATAGCCTGCACCCCTTTTGTATAATTCAGGTTCACCTGTTGAATTTTCAATTGGCGTTGATACAGCATACTGGTTATTTTCAATAATAAATAAAACAGGTAGATTCCAGGTTGCTGCCAGGTTTAAACCTTCAGAAAAAGACCCGATGTTTGAACTACCATCAGAGAGGAAAACAGCTACCACCCTTTTTTCATTCCTGTTCCAGACCCCAAGTGCAGCGCCCACGCCAATAGGTACACCCGAAGCTACAATACCATTTGCCCCCAAATTACCACTTGTAACATCAGCAATATGCATTGAACCGCCTAGTCCTTTACAATAACCTGTTTTTTTGCCTAACAATTCAGCTACCATCCTGTCCAATTGGGCTCCCCAGGCAATACAATGACCATGACCACGATGAGTGCTTGTAATATAATCATCCCTGGAAAGTGCATGACAGACACCGGTTGCAATAGCTTCTTCACCCCAGTAAGGATGAAAATAGCCCCGGATATGTCCCTGCCTGTAAAGCTTTATCCCTTCTTCCTCAAACCGTCTGATTTTATACATCGTTGTATAAAATGATAATAATAAGTCTTTTGAAAGTTTATTCGCCATATAGAGAAGTTTTTAACTGTTTATTATGGTACAGCTTGTACTGTAAAAGTATATTTATCACCGCGATATATCGACTCCTCCATTTCAAGTATCTGATTGTTACCGTAGAATGTAACACCTTCAACTGAAAATCCGGGTGTGTCATTTTTAAGATCAAAAACTTTCAGCATATCATCTTTTAATATGACTGAAGAGAGCATTTGCTCAATTTTAGTGATATGCAGGTTATATTGTTTTTTATATACTTCATAGAGAGATTGCTCCAGGTTGAGTTTTTCAATTCCCGGGCAGAGTTCAGGATTGATATACCGTATCTCTTTCATGATGGGGACACCATCAGCAAAACGCAATCTTGTAATTTGGTAAACCGGGGCCTCAATCTTATATTTTTTTTCTGTAATGATTTTGGTTACATTATTATTGAGTAATCTTCCATCCAAAAACCTGGTGGTTGGATTTAAGCCTCTTTCTTCCATGTTTTTGGTGAAACTTAAAATTTTACTCGCTGACCGGTGAATTATAAAATCTTTAACATAGGTACCTTTTCCTTTTACACGAGAAGCCCATCCGCCAAGTTCAAGCTCATGTAAAACCTTCCGGGCTGTGGTATTACTGACCTGAAAGTTTTTTACTATCTCATTTTCAGAAGGTAATTTATCTCCTGGCAGTAATTCCCTGGACCGGATCATTTCAATAATTTCATTGCTTATTTTGAGATATTTCGGTATTTCATACGATAAATTTTCCATAATCATGTATAGGGTTACGCGTTAACGCTAAAAGTTAAATTGAAGCAAAAGTATAAACAAAAAGAACAAATCAAAAAAAATGGCAGGTTAATTTAAAATAATTTTTAGCGTTAACGCTGGAAATCCTTAGTAAAGGAGGATTAAACAAAAATCATTGAGGCCGGTGTCAACTTTGAAGGGAAGCTTATTGAAAACAGATAATATTTATAATCGTATTAAAAAAAAGAAAGCGTTACCAATTTGCATGGCAACGCTTTACTTTTCATCTACAAAAAGAATCTGTTACTTATCTGTCGTCTAATTAATTTTCCCAACCAGGATTTTGTTCCAATGCAGGTCTGTTCAGGTCTATCTCGTACTGTGGAATTGGCAGGTATTCATTTTTACCGGTCTGGAAACCAGGCATCAGCTCTTCCAGGTTTGTAAACCACGGATCAGGCAATTTGCTCCACCTGACCAGGTCAAAAAACCGGGACCATTCAAACCCGAGTTCCACATCGCGTTCGTGGATAATATCTTCTTTGGTCACTTCCGTCAGTTCCGGGACACCGGCACGGTTTCTAACCTCATTGATGCAGTCAAGTACGAGTTGAGTGCTTCCATTAAGATGAAATTCCGCTTCGGCCAGCATTAATAACACATCAGCATACCTGATAATCCTGAGATTGTTCGGATCATTGTGGGAAACATCAGGCCCGTAATGTGCGGGATAAAAATATTTTTTCCATCCATACCCGGTATTCACACTCAGATTTGAATGCAAAATGGGATTCCATTTTTCAGCAGGCTTGTCTCCGGTAAAAATAATTGTATCGCCTCTTTCGTAAATTGTTGCGTATCTGCGAGGATCATACTGTAATCCTGCCGGGTGTTCTCCTTCCAGGAATTCAAACTGCTCAACATATTCAACAGTAGGTACCAGGTTTTTATAGTCTTTCGGACCATAATAGAGCGACATCAGGTGACCATCGGCCTGCCATCCGCCTTCCCACATTTCCCAGCCACCATGATGGAACTGTACTTCGAATACTGATTCCTGGTTGTTTTCACTGTCATATGTACCATTTGCTGTTTCAAAATCCTGAACTGAAAAATTGCATAAATAAGCATACACATAATCTGTTGAGTCATTACCCTGTGGTGTCATCAGCGAATAGACGCCTGAGTTTTTTACTTCCAGAAATTTTTCCTTTGCTTTGTCAAACTGCTGATTATACATATATGCTTTTCCCAAAAGCGCCAAAGCAGCTCCTTTGGTTGCACGCCCCAGGTCTGATGGTCCGTATGATTCAGGAAGAACGGCAGCAGCTTCAGTCAGGTCTGTTTCTATCTGAGCAAATATCTCGTCCGGATCGCCATTCGTGAATTTCCTGTTGATGTCTGTTTCCGGTTCAGTAATAAGAATGGGTGCCCTGAACAAAAAGCGAAGATAGAAGTAATAAAATCCTCTAAGATATTTTGCTTCGGCAATTAAACGCTGCTTCAGTTCATTGTCCATTTCAATATCAGGAATTTTTTGTAAAGCTGTATTACATCTGTACACACCTTTATATAACCTGGCGTGCATATGAAAGACCATATCATCGTCTGCATTAATGCTAAAAAGTTCATATTTGGCATTTTCATGTACAGCCCTGTCACCCCAGGTTGTAAACAGAAAATGCATATTAATGCTGAAAATTGCCGGGTGTTTCATTGGATCATAACAACTGGTAATGGTTTCAATGGCATGTTGCTCTGTCTGGTAGTAATTATCTTCTGCAAGAGCATTTTTCGATTTAACATCCAGAAACTCTTCATCACACCCCATGCTTATTGTAAGTGTCAATAACACCACTATAAAAATAAATTTTTTCATAATATACAATATTTTGTGTTTTTATATTCTAAATTAAAAGTCTAATTGCAAACCCAGCGAATAGGACCGCGGGATTGGATAGAAATTGTTGTCAACACCCGCATTTAAAGGGCTTTTATCACTAACTTCAGGATCATAACCCGAATATCCTGTAAATGTCAGCAGATTATTAGCATTTGCATATATTCTGAGTCTGGATATATTTATCTTTTGAAGTATTCTGTTCGGAAGCGTGTATCCAATCTGAAGATTTTTAATACGCAAAAAACTTGCATCTTCAACAAACCAGGATGATATACGTGAATTATCATTCGGGTCTATGACATAAGGCCTGGTCATTGAATTAGACCTGTTTTCAGGTGTCCAGTAATCCATAACATCAACAAGTTTGTTTTCATCTTTCCCATGTGGGTCCGTTGCAATGTTCACATATCTCATCTGGTTGTTAATAACATCAAATCCCTGCATACCCTGTAAGAATATTGTAAAATCAAATCCCTTATACTGACCGTTAAAATTGAGTCCATACACAAAATCCGGTATAGGTTTCCCAATGATTGTCCGGTCATCACTGGTAATAAGGCTATCTCCATTTACATCTTTAAATTTTATATCTCCAGGTGAGGCATTAGATTGTTGAGCATGAATGGTTTCATCAAACTCATTAAAATCTTCCTCCTGTAGGATTCCTTCTGCAACATACCCATAAAGACTACCTATCGGTTCACCGTCAGTAGTAATTGTGTAAGAATTGATAATATCATTCGGACCAACGTCAATCACCTCATTCTTTATGGTTGAGAAATTAGCGCTGATGGAATAGGTAAATGTCTTTTCAAATTCCCGGTAGGCAATATTAAATTCAATACCCCTGTTTTGTACTTTCGCCAGGTTTGACCAGGCGCCAACAGTCGGCCAGCCGGTCCCGTAGTTTACACGTTTACCAAATGTATGGCTGATAGGGACATTTACCAGCATATCATGCTGATTTTTTATGTAGTATTCGGCATTCACCTGTATTTTACTATTAAAAGCATCAAGGTCAAGTCCAAAATTAATCATTTCTGCAGCTTCCCATTTAATCAACGGGTTCGGCTGGAAGGTAGTTGAAGCTCCCCCGAGATATAGATCCTGGTTTTCACCAAAGGTATAGCGACTATAAATAAGCGGGTCTATCAGGGAAAGAAAACGGTAGTCATCAATATTTTCATTTCCGGTTTGTCCCCAGCCAAACCGGAATTTCAGCAGGTCTATCTCTTCTACATCTGTCAGCAGGTCTTCATTCATTTTCCAGCCGGCAGAAAAAGAAGGAAATGTTCCGTATCGTCCTCCCTCCGGACCAAATCTTGATGACCCGTCAACACGAAAACTGGCAGTAAGCAAATATTTTCCAAGATAGTCATAATTAAATCGTCCTAACCAGGATTCCATAAAATGTTCATATATTTTACCATCAACATTTTCAACTTCCTGGCCCTGTACCAGCACCCTTAGTTCATTACTTGGAAGGTCTTTGACCTTTACATACATATTTTTGCTTATATCCCATAATCTCTCATAAGCAACCATTGCCTCAACATTGTGATTTCCAAATGATCTTCTGTAGTTCAGCAAATTATTAATCAATAGCTCCCTGTGAACATTGTTAGATTCAGACAATATAGAAATATTATTATCTCTCAGGGACAGATTTCCCAGTCTATATACCGGAGACCATTGTGTTCTGTTATTTATGTTGTAATTAGCGCCAAGTTTTAGTTTGTATTTCAGTCCTTTCAGTATTTCAACCTCAGCATCCACACTGCCTGTAAACCAATATTCCTTATATGTATTATCATTAAGCATTTGCTCAGCCAGCGGATTTGTTCTTTCGTTAGCGCCCGTAAGTGTATCAGTAGGCCCACCATATCCGCCAGCTGCTGTTTCATCATACACCGGCATCAAAGGTGATGAAGTTAATGCCCCGCCTGTGGTTGTCAAATGGCTTTCATCTTTGGCATCTATATGGGTTAAAGATATTGATTCACTTATTTTAATCCTGTCCGATATATTAAAATTTGAGTTCGCCCTTAAAGTCAGCCTGTCTAAGGCAGTATTTACCAATAGCCCTTCTTCAGAGGCATAATTACCAGAAATATAATAATTACTGTTTTCATTACCACCACTGACACTCAAATTATAATTTTGTTTTTTTGCCACCCTGTATATTTCATCCTGCCAGTCAGTAGTCCCAAGGTTGTTATTAGAAGCCCTGGCCGAATCTGAATACACCTCACGGTACATATTATATTTACCGGGGTTATCAGTTAAGTAATTATCCCAGGCAGCTTTCATAAAATCTGAATACTGGTCTGCATTCATCACATCATATTTTTTGGGTACTTCAGACATACCTATATTCATATTGAAATTTACTTTTGGTCTGTCCGAAACGCCTTTTTTTGTAGTGATGAGTATTACACCATTAGCGCCACGTGCTCCATAGATAGCCTGTGCAGAGGCATCTTTCAATACCTGGAGCGATTCAATATCCGAAGGATTCAGCGCGTTGATAATTCCTTCCTGCGTTGTTGGCATGCCATCGATGACAACAAGCGGTTCCGCATTCATATTGATGGAACCAATTCCTCTTACTTTGATAGTTGAACTCTGCCCGGGTTTACCACCTGTACTGGCAATATATACCCCGGCTGTTCGTCCCTGCAGGGCTTTGTCAACTGTGGTAAAGTTTGCCTTGTTCATCTCTTCAACATCAACCACAGCAACAGAACCTGTCAGGTCATCTTTTCTTTGTGTACCATAACCAATAACAACAACATCTTCCAACTGTGTCACATCCTCCATCAATATAATGTCAATTTTCCTTTTTTCTCCTACCCTGACTTCCTGGGAGACCATCCCGACAAAAGAATAAACAAGAACTTCTTCAGGAGAATCAACAGTTAGCTGGTAATTGCCATCCAGGTCAGTAATCGTTCCCTCTGATGTTCCTTTAATTACCACCGAAGCGCCCACAAGAGGCAACTTTGTAGAACCATCCATGACCTGACCGGTAACAGTAATAGCCTGTGAATTTGCTTTTAAAGCAAAGGACAACAGGAATATCACCATTAATTGTAATTTTAAAATTGTAGAAATAAGCTTTGTCATATCATTAAATTTTAGTGAAGTTAGTATTATATCAAAATTTTTACTACATTTTACTTTTTTATACATTGTGTGGTAGTTAAATGAAAAATGCTATCAGGATAATAACCATAACAATAAGTACGACCCACATAAAATACTCAAGTATTTGAATTCTGAGGAATTGTTTTTTTCTTTTGTTATCTTGCACAATCTTTGATATTAAATTTATGACAAAACTACAATAAATCAGGGTAACAATATTTTTCAGGAGTTTCGTTTTTTTTTCTCTCCGTACCAATTTTTCCGAAATGTTACAGTGAGAAAAGTGAATGAAACGGAGAGAAAAATTCCTTATACATGTATTCAAAAGACTTGAAACTTTTCAGACTTAATAAAAGGAATAGACTCTTTACTTCAAAACCAGCAAAAAGATTTCTTTTGTAATAAACTAAAACTATATTTACCCAAATTATTTTTCGAAAACAGCGATTTGTAAAAATAAGAAATTCAATTTATTATGAAAGTTGCAATCATATACAACAAAGATTTTTCCTATGTAATCAACAAGTTTGGGATGCAGAATAAGGAAATTTACAATGAACAGACTGTAAAAGAAATAGCAAAAGCGCTTGAAAAAGGAGGACACAATGTTGAGATCATAGACGGAAATATGAATGTTATTGAATCGATACAAAATTTTATGCCCAAGGTTCTTGAAGGAGAAAAAATGGGTATGGTTTTTAATATGGCATACGGTATCCAGGGCGAAAGCCGCTACACACATATCCCCTCGCTGCTTGAAATGATAGGTATACCATATGTCGGATCAAATCCCTCAGGCCACGCACTTGCACTGGATAAGGTGATAACAAAAATTATCATGCAGAAACATGACATACCCACGCCTAATTTCTGGGTTTTTTCCAGCCATGAAGAAGATATGTCTGATGTAGAGTATCCGGTTATTATTAAACCCAAAATGGAAGCTGTTTCTTTCGGGTTAAAGGTCGTCTATAACGAAAAAGATTTGCGGGAAGCAGTAAAATTTATTATTGATGAATTTAATCAACAGGCGCTTGTGGAACAATTTATCAGGGGTCGTGAATTTGCCATTGGATTGATAGGTAATAATCCGCCTGAGGCATTTCCTGTTCTTGAAATCGACCTTGATGACAATCCGGATGCCATACAGTCAGTTGAAGATAAAAAAACAAGACCGCGAAAAAAAATCTGCCCTGCAAATCTTCCCATCGAACTGGCCAAAGAGATGCAGGACCAGAGTATGAAAGCATTCAAAGCATTACAAATCAATGATTTTGCCAGGGTTGATATTCGGCTTGACGAAAATGGGAATTTTTACATCCTCGAAATCAATTCCATGGCCAGCCTGGGGCCAACCGGCTCATTTTCTTTTGCCGCAAAAGCTGCGGGATATAATTACACCGAACTTGTCAACAAAATGTTGCATGTGGCTGCTACCAGGTACTTTGGAGAAGGTTATCTGGCCGAAGAAACAGATAGTCAGAAAA
The DNA here is from genome assembly GCA_964629805.1 of uncultured Bacteroidales bacterium. Taxonomy (GTDB): domain Bacteria; phylum Bacteroidota; class Bacteroidia; order Bacteroidales; family CAZVTW01; genus CAZVTW01. The sequence continues at coordinate 8,024 of CAZVTW010000251.1, forward strand.
AAGAGACCATATATTTTAAAGTTAAATCCTACTTAAGAAACCGGCAGGAAAAATATGAGGAGATACTTAAAACTCTTGTCAACAAAAATTCATATGTCCGCAACACCGAAGGCGTTAATTCAATGTCAGCGCTTATCAAAAAATACCTGAGCCAGCTGGAGTTTTCGTTTCAGGCTATTCCCCAGGCCGAAATTGGAAATATTTTCTTTTGTACCAATACCGACAATGAGGATTACGATATTTTACTGTTGGGTCACCTGGACAACATGGTCAAAATTGATGAGCACAAATATTATAAGCAGGAGACACAGAAAATATTCGGTTCAGGTGTCTGGGAGAACAAGGGTGGTATCATCATCATGCTGGCTGCCCTTCAGGCGCTTAAATCCATGAAGATTTTGCATAAGCGAAAA
>CAZVTW010000252.1:0-6585 GCA_964629805.1 uncultured Bacteroidales bacterium
CAAGTCGTTTTGGTACGCCGGAAGAATTCATGCAATTTGTGGAAACCATGCACCGTCACAATATTGGTGTTATCATAGACTGGGTCCCGTCTCATTTTCCGGGCGATGTACACGGGCTGCATTATTTTGACGGCACCTACCTGTTTGAACATCAGGACCCCCGCCAGGGGTTTCACCCGGACTGGAATAGCTATATTTTTAACTATGGCCGGAACGAAGTAAGAGAATTCCTCATTAGCAGCGCTCATTTTTGGTTTGATAAATACCATATTGACGGTATCCGGGTTGATGCTGTTGCCTCCATGTTATATCTTGATTATTCAAGAAAAGAAGGTGAATGGATACCTAATGAACATGGCGGCAGGGAAAATCTGCATGCTATCTCCTTTTTGCGGGAGTTGAATGAGTCTGTCTATAAAAAGTTTCCGGATATTCAGACAATAGCTGAGGAATCAACTTCATGGCCCATGGTGACACGCCCGGTTTATACAGGCGGCCTGGGTTTTGGCATGAAATGGAAAATGGGCTGGATGCATGATACATTAACATATTTTTCGAAAGAGCCTGTATACAGAAGCTATCATCATAACCAGCTAACATTTAGTATATGGTATGCTTTTAATGAAAATTTTATGTTGGCTTTGTCTCATGATGAAGTGGTTCACGGGAAAGGATCATTAATCAACAAAATGCCGGGTGATAGCTGGCAGAAATTTGCCAATATGCGACTTTTATTCGGTTATATGTACACCCAGCCGGGAAAGAAAACCCTCTTCATGGGCATGGACATCGGACAATGGAGTGAATGGAACTATGAATCCAGTCTTGACTGGCACCTGCTTGATTTTGATACTCACAAAGGCTTACAAAAATGGCTCAAAGAACTGAATGATAAGTATAAACATGTTCCGGCCCTTTACGAGGTTGATTTTTCGGGTGAAGGATTCAGATGGCTTGATGCCAATGACGCTCATAATTCAATTTTGAGTTTTGTGCGATATAACAAGGACAAAACAAATGTCGTGGTTGCCGTTTGTAACATGACTCCTGTGCCGCGCTATAACTACCGTATCGGTGTGCCGGAAGAAGGTCGCTGGCGGGAAATCCTCAATAGCGATGCAAAAAACTATGGCGGAAGCGGTCAGGGTAATTTTGGTCATGTGGATACTGTTCCGGTCCCTTATCATGATGAAGATTTTTCAATCAATGTTACATTGCCGCCTCTGGGGATTGTGCTTTTTGTGAAAGAATGAATGGCGAGTGGTGAATGGTGAGTAGTGAGTGGTGAGTGGTGAATGGTGAGTGGTGAATGATGAGTGGTGAATGTGACTACTCCGTGAAGCTCTGTGTAACAGACTAAGGGTGGCGTCAAAAAAAAATGACACAGAGAAACACTGCGAAAAAAGACGCTGTGAAACTACATGACTTCTCAGTAAAACTCTGAGTAACAATTTTGATTTACAATGAATAAAACACCTAAACAATAATGAAAGATCAATATACTAACCAAAAACTACACAAAATGTATGACAAAAACAGAATTAGGTACACCACTTTAAGACCTGGTATGACACAAAGGTATGTGCCGGCTAATGGTATAAGGCAAAGCAAGATGCACTTTGAGGTTGATTTACGGTGTAACGGACAAGATTCGTTTCGGGCAGGCTTACTGTTACGATACAGCAAAGATTTTGAGTTGCATATGACAGTCCTGATTTATAAATTAAACGGTCGGAAACAGGGGTATTTTGTTTTCAAAAAACAGGACGAAGTTATAAATAGTTGTAGTATTTTTGTGGACAACGAAAGTACCTGGTATCAAGAAGTTTTACAAAACATGAAAGTTGAAAAGGATATTCAGGATGATGCAACCCACGGTTTCAGGTTGATTGAACAATTATTGAAAATGCGTAAATCAGTCACAATAAAGGAAAAAATAGAGACAACAGTCCCTTTTCCGGTTCATTCTGAAAAAATAACAGCAAAAGCGCCTGAAAAAATTCCTGTCAAAAATTAAGTTTATGGTTTATAATCCGCTCTCAACATACAGGATACAGTTTTCTAAAGAGTTTACGTTTTCAGATTTTGAAAAAATCATCCCTTTTTTACATAAGCTTGGGATAGCAACAATTTATGCTTCACCTGCTTTTGGCGCTGTCCCCGGCAGCGAACACGGATACGATGTAACAAATCCGTTCGTGATTAATCCTGAAATAGGAACTAAAGAGCAATTCCTGGATATTCACAAAAGGCTAAAAAAATCCGGAATAGGCTGGGTGCAGGATATTGTGCCTAACCATATGGCCTTTTCCATTCATAATCCCTGGATAGAGGACATCCTGGAAAACGGTCAACAATCAGCATACAGCGATTTTTTTGATATTGACTGGAATCATCCGGATAAGAGGCTGAATGGGAAATTAATGCTGCCATTTTTTGGCGCCGGTTTGGATGAACTCATTTCAAATGATGAAATATCACTGTCCTGGAATGGCAACCGTTTTGTACTAAAATACTTTGAGAATGAGTATCCCCTGAATTTTAAATCATATCTGATTTTACTGGATGCTTACAATAAAAGCGAATTACCAGACGAGATCAATAAATCAATTATGTTGTTTGAAAAAGCCGGACAGGATAAAAATTCCGGTCAGCAGGGAAAAAAGATGCTGGCAGAGCAGTATGTAGCAGATGAAAAAGTCAGCGGTTATGTAGATAAGATACTAAGGCGCTTTAACAAAAGCAAAAAGCTCCTCAAAAATATTATTCAGTTGCAATTTTATGTCCCTGTTCACTGGAAGCAAAGTGAAAGCGTATTAAATTATCGTCGTTTTTTTACAATCAATGACATGATTTGCCTGAAAATTGAGAAGCAACGCATATTCGATATTTATCATGCTTTTATCAAAGAATTATGCAGGAAAGGAATATTCCAGGGATTACGTGTTGATCACATTGATGGTATGTATAATCCCTGCGAATATCTACAAAGGTTACGGGAATTGGCGGGGAAAGATGTCTACATCATTGTGGAAAAAATTCTTGAAAAAGACGAACAACTCGAAAAAGACTGGCCGGTTCAGGGAAATACAGGTTATGATTTTCTTTCTTCGGTGAACAACCTGCTGACAAATGAAAAAAATCGTCATCTGATTGCAAAAACATATTTTAAGTGGAGCGATAAGGAAGAGAAAAATTTCAATGAAGTGCTCTATCAGAAAAAACACTTTATACTGTATAACCGGATGGCTGGTGATTTGGATAACCTTTACAGGCATTTTCTTACATTGAAAATTATACGGCCAAAGTTTTATAATGATAAAAAATTGAAAGCTGCAATTGGTGAATTTCTTCTGCATTGCCAGGTGTATAAAATATATGAGGGACCAGGTAATTTTTCCGGACAACAGGAAAAGCAGGTGAATGATATATTTGACCGTGCTGTTGAAAAAACCCCGCAACACAAAGATGAACTTGAATTGTTAAGGTCTGTTTTTTTGCTCAGGAAAGATGAATTTACTGACAAAACAAAACAAATACATGATTTTTTCAGGCGTTGTATGCAATTCACAGGCCCCCTGATGGCAAAAGGCGGAGAAGATACTGCTTTTTACACCTACAACAGGTTCATTTCACACAGTGAGGTTGGGGATTCTCCTTCGTATTTCGGTATTTCTGCCAAAGAATTCCACCAGGATATGCTCGCCAGGCAAAAAGATTTCCCACTGACTTTAAACGCCCTGAGTACACATGATACCAAACGGGGAGAAGATGCCCGTGCCAGGCTGGCAGTAATAAGTGACATCCCCAGCCTCTGGGAAAACCAAATAAAACAGTGGCATACGATGAACGACAAACATAAAGTCATTGATAATAATCATAAAATACCAAATCCCAATGATGAATATTTCATTTACCAGGCTATCATTGGGTCTCTGCCTGTAAAAGATATGAGCAGCGAAGACTTTGAAGCGCGTCTGAAAAATTACATCACCAAGGTCCTTCGCGAAGGCAAGGAGCAGTCAAACTGGACTGAGCCTGAGGAGACCTATGAAAAAGCAACTCACCAATTCATTCATTCAATATTATCAGACACTGAGGGATTTCTAAAACAAACGGAACCTTTTCTTCACAAAGTGGCATACCTGGGTGTAATCAATTCACTTACCCAAACATTGTTGAAATTTACTGCCCCTGGAATACCAGATACCTACCAGGGAAGTGAAGCCTGGAATTTTAGTTTTGTTGATCCTGATAACCGCCGACCGGTTGATTTTAAGAAGTTGGAGGGAGAATTGGACAGCCTTGTTAAATCAGGCGTTAAGCTGTCAGCATTATGGCCAAACCCGTTTGAGAGTAAAATCAAACTTCTGCTAACCCATTTACTTCTCAAATTCAGAGAAAAAAATTCTGAAATATTTGAGAAAGGGGACTACATACCACTTGAAATTCGCGGGGAGTTGAAACATATGGTATTAGCCTTTGCACATCGCCTTCATGAAAAAACGATTATTACCGTTATTCCGCTTCATCCCGGCTCCTGTTTTGATAATGACACACCGGTAAATCCGGATAACATTGACTGGAAAGATACAATTGTGTCTATCCCCGAAGACCGACCTGCTTTGTTCGAAAATATTTTGGACGGAAAACAATTTCAAATACAAAACAGTATAGCCCTTGCTGAACTCTTTGAACATATTCCATTTGGATTGTTAAAAAGTCATTAACCTGTTTTGCAGGTTGTTCTTCTAATAAAGCATTTCTAATCTTGGGTTTATAATGTACTGTTTGACTCTCACCCTTCTGAAAAACAGATTGAAAAAGCTGTTTTTTGCAGGATTTTTGCAAATTCAATAAAAAAGGAGAACAACATATGAGTTATAAAATACAACACACATTACCATTAAACGAAGAGATAAAACGAGTTGTTAATGAACGCCTGGAAGATTCGGTGCAGCATCTGGATAATTACGGCCAAAATCCGGATGAAGCAGTTCATGAAGTGAGAAAAAACATGAAAAAGACCAGGGCTGTGCTTCGCTTAGCCCGATACAGCTATCCTGATGCCCGGTACAAGAAATTGAATGCGTTTTACAGGGATACATCAAAACGCTTTGCAGCGCTGAGAGAAGCTAAAGTACATAGAGAGACCATACATCATCTGAAAGAGGATAATAATGATTTACCACCCTTGGCTGATATTGTTGAAAATATTATCAATAATTATTACCAACATGCCGCAGAACAAATGTCAAGGCATGAAAATATTCTGACAGAGGTTAGCAGTCAACTGAAAGATTCAAAAAAGGATATTGAAGACCTTCCACTGGAAAGCACACATTTTGATCTTGTTTATAATGGTCTGAAAAAAATCTATAAACAGGGAAGAGATGCCTTTTCTGATGTTAAAAAAGTTCCTGATGCTGAACATTTTCATGAATTCAGGAAAAGAGTGAAATACCTGTGGTATCATTTGCGGCTGTTAAGGAATGCCTGGCCGGTTGTTCTGAAAGGGTATAACAAATCACTTGATAAATTATCCGATTTTCTTGGAGAAGAACATGATCTGGCAGAATTAAAACATCTCATCCTTGATTCCGGTCAACTGAAAACCGTATCTGAAAATGAAAAGAAAGAGCTTATTCAAATAATAGAAGCAAAAAGAAAAGATATTCAATCACATATCCACCCCGCCGGAGAAAAGCTCTACTATGAAAAACCCAAACGGTTTACAAACCGTATTGCCCATTACTGGCGGGTAGAGAATGAAGTGAATTAGAACCACAACATTTTCGCCAACTTTCTGCTTTAAAAAGGCACGCCCTGGTCCCGTTGCTTTTTTAATGCCTTTGCATAAAATTCCAACTCATCAAGAAAACGGTTGGTCCTGGCAATGAATCGTTCATTCTGCAGCTTGCCTTCATCGTCAAATAAGTCCTGCACTTTTGGAAAAGGCAGTAAGGATGAGATGGCAGGAGTGCCGAGTTCTCCAAGAATAATCCGCATTTGGATGGCAGACCTGACACCACCGAACTGGCCGGCTGAATAACTGGCAATAGCGCTTGGTTTAAACAGGTATTCTGCCTGAAAATGGTCTAATATGTTTTTCATAGCAGGTGGAAAACCATGGTTATATTCACCTGTAACAATTAAAAAAGCATCGGCAGCTTTGAGCATATTGGCTATTTTTTCCATATCAGCGGGAGCTGTGCCCGGTTTATATTCTTTGTACATATAGTCAAGCATGGGCAAGTCATATTCAAGCGGATCGATAAAAGAAACTTCATAGTTCCGCTTTTTAAGTTCTTTGTTTAAAAACCTGGCAGCTTTTATGCCTTGCCGTTCTGTTCTGACTGATCCGTAAATTAAAGCTATGTTAAGTTCCATTTATATGAGTTTATATGAATGAGTCCGTTCTAAAAATCCTTCGAGCGTTCGAAGACCCTCGAAGCGGTTGATGAAAAACCCTTCGAGCGGTTGAAGAAAAACCCTTCGAAGCGGTTGATGAAAAACCCTTCGAGCGGTTGAAGACCCTCGAAGCGGTTGCTGAAAAACCCTTCGAGCGGTCAAAGACCCTCGAAG
>CAZVTW010000252.1:6685-8382 GCA_964629805.1 uncultured Bacteroidales bacterium
CTCGAAGCGGTTGCTGAAAAACCCTTCGAGCGGTCAAAGACCCTCGAAGCGGTTGTGAAAAACGGTTGCTGAAAAACCCTTCGAGCGGTTGATGAAAAACCCTTCGAGCGGTTGAAGACCCTCGAAGCGGTTGATGAAAAACCCCTCGAGCGGTCAAAGACCCTCGAAGCGGTTGCTGAAAAACCCTTCGAGCGGTCAAAGACCCTCGAAGCGGTTGAAGACCGCTTGCGGTTTGATTATTGAAGTGTCAGCACACTGTTAATCTCATCACCATGCTCATGTTCTAAGGACAGGGTAATAACACCTGTTTCACTGTCAATAGTTCCCGCATAAGTGACCTCCCAGCCCAGTAAATCATTCCATGTGCCGCTGACAGAACCACAATTATCGGTGAAAGTGCCCGGGGTTTCCATATCATACTGGTATTGAGCGTACCATTGAATAAACACGCCGCCAAAAATATCAGATATACGATATTGCCTGTTTCCCAGGTCAGTGATTGTAACGGTGTATTCGAAATCAGTCAGCGGATTGGGTTCTGCCAGTTCATCTGTTGAGGTGGCATTGCTGACAACACGGTACGCCAGGTCAGACGGGCAGGCTACCAGGTAAGTGAGGGCATGGCGCTGGTCCATTTCAAGGCGGAGGGCAGGGCTGTAACCTTCATAACCAAGCTGATTAATGCCCTTTAACCGTTGCCCTTCGGGAGTGACCAAATCTGCGGTGAAGGTGAACTTATCATCCATTTGAATGGCACTGGCTGAATTTAAGGCAGTAGCCAAAGATGATATGATTTTTGATGTTGAAATTTCTATGTCAGCAGGCCAGACGTTGACTGTTTCAAACAATTGTGGCTGGCTTTGGTTATATGAAATCATAATATAAGCTTCCGTTGCTTCGCCTTTGACATCAAATAAAAAGCTTGTGGAAATATTTTCAATACCGCCCAGGTTAAAAATTGTGTCCTGACCGGCTGTCAACACAGGTATGGCAGACACTGACAAGTCATCCGGCAGATTGGACATCTTGTCCTGTTCGCAGGATTGGAATAAAACAAACAATAGTGTGATTATCAGTATATGTATTTTTGTATTCATAATAACAAATTTATCAGGTTAAAAATCAATCAACATCCCAAAAAACCCGGTAAGTTGAGGGTGTTTTCTGTTCGTCCGGAGAATTTGGGTTCAGTTCCAAATCAGGAGAAGGCCAGGGTAATGATAAAGGAAACTCCCTGGATGCCTGGGTGGGCACAGCGTCTAAATCATCCGGTGGCGGAACAGATTCCATCGTATTCGGATCAAACAATTGCGGATAACCGGTCCGGCGATAATCCGTATAGCTGTCCACTGCATTTCCAAAGGAGGATATCCATTTTTGGGTGATGATGATTTCGAGTTTTTCATCTTCAGTATTTGCTGATTCGAATTTGGCAAGTACTTCACGGATATATTGTGTGATGATGGTGGTGGTTGTGTTCTCATTTATGTTTTCAGGGATTTCTAAGTTTTCAATCGTTTGTTGATTGTCGCTGTTATTGGCAATATCATTCACTTTTTTCATAGACTCAAGAATTGCATTTTGAAGTAGGGTCGTGGCGTCTTCAGAAATAATCCCGGCAATGGAAAGTTCCGCCTGAATAAAGAGCCTGCCAGCAAAGGTCAGCATTCTAAAAGGGACGTCGGCCGGCCCGCTGT